>NZ_JBKHUI010000006.1:0-216926 GCF_046569695.1 Kluyvera sp. 142486 | reverse complement strand
TGACCCCATGCCGAACTCAGAAGTGAAACGCCGTAGCGCCGATGGTAGTGTGGGGTCTCCCCATGCGAGAGTAGGGAACTGCCAGGCATCAAATTTAGTGTGCTGATATGGCTCAGTTGGTAGAGCGCACCCTTGGTAAGGGTGAGGTCCCCAGTTCGACTCTGGGTATCAGCACCAGTTTTTCGGGTTAAAGTTTGGCACTTAGTAAAGAATTTGTCTGGCGGCTGTAGCGCGGTGGTCCCACCTGACCCCATGCCGAACTCAGAAGTGAAACGCCGTAGCGCCGATGGTAGTGTGGGGCCTCCCCATGCGAGAGTAGGGAACTGCCAGACATCAATTAAAGTAAAAAAGCCCATCCGTCAGGATGGGCTTTTTTACGTCGGTACGAAAGTAAAAGTACGGTGAAAATCCCGGGGTCGCTGCTGTATGACTGGGCTACAGTTGTCCGGGCACACTACCGGATGGCGATGTGAATGCCTTATCCGGCCAACAATAAAAAGTATTCCTGCCTCATTGAAATATCCCTTTCGAAACAAGTACGGTGCTGAAAATAAGACAGTGCTCGCTATCTCTTTATTATAATGGGCAATTTAGATTGCTGGCTGGAATTAAAAGGTGAGGGTTTGATTTTGTTAGGAATAAAAGCGGCGCCTATGCCATCCTGACGCTGCCAATAAGTAAGGGAGAGGGCCAGAAAGCGGGCGCCTTCTGGCCATTGTGTTATTTGGTCAGTGCAACGATACCCAGCGTCAGGCCCGCGATAGCAGCTGCGCCACCGGCGATAGCACCCGCGGTTTCCCAGTTGTCCTGTGTAGTTCCCTTCATGCAGGTGTTGGTGTGAACCAGACGGCCCTGATCGTCATAAACGGGTACACAAGGGGAATCATGCGCACAGCCAGCAAGCAGCGTTGCCAGCAGTGTCACCAGAATAAATTTTTTCATGATATTGCCTCTAAATAATCCGTTTCATTACGCCAGAAATATGCCGTATTACGGAATGGCTTATTTTATCACCTGCGCTATAGCCTATAGATAGGGGGATTCATCTCAATTTATGTGGTTCGTAAATATCGTGGAGAAGAGAGGTTGAAAACGGTGGAATTATGCAGAAATGATGCAGAGGAAAATAGCGAAATGACGAGTAGCGCAGCGTAATTGATGGCGAGGTGGCCTAACGTATTGAGTCCGTTGACCCCATCTTCCTGACTAACAGACAAAAAGAAAGGCGCCGACAGGCGCCTTTTATCATGAGCGATCGTGTTACTCAGAGTGTTTGGTAAAGCGGCGTCTAACCACCACAAAGAACACCGGCACGAAGAAGATTGCCAGCAGCGTCGCGGTCAGCATCCCTCCCATCACGCCGGTACCGACGGCGTTCTGCGCACCGCTGCCCGCACCATGGCTGATAACCAGCGGCATAACACCGAGAATAAAGGCCAGCGACGTCATCAGAATTGGACGCAGACGCATACGTGATGCCTCGAGCGTGGCTTCGATGATGCCTTTCCCCTCTTTATCCATCAGGTCTTTGGCAAACTCGACGATCAAGATAGCATTCTTCGCCGATAGACCGATGGTCGTCAACAGACCCACCTGGAAGTAAACATCGTTATTCAGTCCGCGTAGTGAGGCTGCCAGCAACGCGCCGACAACGCCCAGTGGCACAACCAGCATGACGGAGAATGGAATCGACCAGCTCTCATAGAGCGCTGCCAGGCATAGGAAGACGACGATCAGCGAGATGGCATACAGCGCAGGGGCCTGGTTTCCGGACAGACGTTCCTGATAGGACATTCCCGTCCAGTCAAAACCGATACCAGAAGGCAACTTGCTGGCCAGTTGCTCCATCAGCGTCATCGCCTCACCGGTACTCTTACCCGGCGCCGCTTCACCGAGGATCTCCATGGATGGCAGGCCGTTATAGCGTTCCAGACGCGGAGAGCCATACACCCAGCGTGAAGTGACAAAGGCAGAGAATGGCACCATTTCACCGTTTGAGCTACGGACGTACATGTTGTTGACGTCGCTTGGCAGCATGCGGAACTTCGCGTCTGCCTGAACGTAGACCTTCTTCACGCGACCGTGGTCAATAAAGTCATTTACGTAGTAGCCGCCCAGTGCCGCAGAAATAGTCTCGTTGATGTCAGACAGCGAAACGCCCAGCGCCTGTGCTTTTTCCTGATCGACGTCGAGCTTGAACTGCGCAGTATCTTCCAGGCCGTTTGGACGCACACGGACCAGCTGATCCGGATGCTGCTGCACCATGCCAAGAAGCTGGTTACGCGCCTGAGTCAGCGCCGTATGGCCCAGGTTGCCCTGGTCAATCAGCTCAAAGTCGAAGCCGGTCGCCGTACCCAGCTCGATAATCGCTGGCATATTGAACGGGAAGACCATCGCATCTTTAATCTGGCTAAAGGCCATAGTGGCGCGCTTGATAACTGATTCTGCGCTGTTTTCATCGCCGCTACGCTCGTCCCACGGCTTCAGGCTTACGAATGCCATGCCGGAGTTCTGCCCCTGACCACTGAAGCTGAAACCGTTAACCGTAAAGACGCTCTCAACGTTCGACTTCTCGTTATTGAGGTAGTAGTGGGTCACCGTATCCAGCACTTTCTGGGTGCGCTCCTGCGTTGCACCAGCAGGGAGCTGTACCATGGTCAGGAACACGCCCTGGTCTTCATCTGGCAGGAAGGAGGTTGGCAGGCGCATAAACAGTACCGCCATCCCCACAACGATCAGCAGGTAGATAAGCAAGTAGCGCCCAGTGGCGCGCAGAATGCCGCTGACGCTATTGGTGTAGTGGTTAACGCTCTGATCAAACTTATTGTTAAACCAGCCGAAGAACCCTTTCTTCTCGTAGTGATCGGCAGAAGTCGGTTTCAGCAGCGTGGCGCATAGCGCTGGGGTCAGGATCAGGGCGACCAGTACCGACAGCGCCATGGCGGAAACGATGGTGATTGAGAACTGGCGATAGATAGCCCCGGTTGAGCCGCCGAAGAAGGCCATCGGCACGAATACCGCTGACAACACCATCGCGATCCCAACCAGCGCGCCCTGGATCTGCTCCATCGACTTCTCGGTGGCCTCGACCGGCGATAGCTTCTCCTCGACCATCACACGCTCGACGTTTTCCACCACCACGATGGCATCATCGACGAGCAGGCCTATCGCGAGCACCATCCCGAACATGGTTAGGGTGTTTATCGAGTAGCCGAACATCGACAGCACGGCAAAGGTTCCGAGAAGCACCACCGGTACCGCAATCGTCGGAATCAGGGTCGCACGAATGTTCTGCAGGAACAGATACATGACGAGGAAGACGAGAATAATCGCCTCAAACAGCGTCTTAATCACTTCATGAATCGAGATGGTGACGAATGGCGTGGTGTCATACGGATAGACCACCTTCATCCCCTGCGGGAAGAACGGCTGCAGCTCCGCGAGCTTAGCTTTGATCGCATTGGCGGTATCCAGCGCGTTCGCACCGGTCGCCAGCTTGATCCCGAGGCCTGATGCAGGCTTACCGTTAATACGTGCGACCACGTTATAGTTTTCGCCGCCGAGCTCAATGCGCGCGACGTCGCTCAAATGCACTACCGAGCCATCGGCGTTTACGCGCAGGGTCACTTTACCGAACTCAACCGGGTCTTTGAGACGGGTCTGCGCAATAATTGAAGCATTCAGCTGTTGGCCTTTCACCGCTGGCGTACCGCCCAACTGGCCTGCTGCGATCTGGTCGTTCTGCACCTTCAACTGGTTGATAACGTCCACCGGCGTCAGGCTATATTTGTTCAGCAGATTGCCGTCGAGCCAGATACGCATCGCATACTGCGCACCAAAGAGCTGTACGTCGCCCACGCCGTTCAGACGGCTGATCGGATCTTTAACGTTAGAGGCAATGTAGTCGGAGATGTCATCCTGTACGGTCGTAGGATTATCAGAGATAAAACCGGCCACCATCAGGAAGCTGCTGCTCGACTTCTCTACGCTGATACCCTGCTGCTGTACTTCCTGCGGCAGTAGCGGCGTTGCCAGAGAGAGCTTGTTTTGCACCTGCACCTGCGCGATATCCGGATCGGTCCCTGACTTAAAGGTCAGGGTGATAGTTACAGAACCCGCAGAGTCACTGGTGGAGGACATGTACATCAGGTTATCGATACCGTTCATGTTCTGTTCGATAACCTGGGTGACGGTATCCTGTACGGTTTGCGCATCAGCGCCCGGATAGGTCGCGGAGATAGCCACCGCAGGCGGGGCGATCGTCGGGTACTGGGCGATAGGCAGCTGCAGTATCGCCAGGCCGCCTGCAATCATCATGATGATGGCCAGAACCCATGCAAACACCGGTCGATGGATAAAAAACTTAGACATTTAATCGGTACCTTATTGCGCAGCCGGAGCCGCGGTATCCTCTTCAGCCTTCACGGTGACGCCAGGGCGAACCTTCTGCAGACCGCTAACGATAACCTTGTCTCCCGCCTTCAGACCGCTGGTAATTAGCCACTGGTCGCCAACGGCCTGCGCCGCCACCACGCTGCGCGTTTCCACCTGGTTCTTATCGTTCACCAGCAGAACCGTTGCATCGCCGCGCGGAGTACGAGTTACACCTTGCTGCGGAACCAGCATAGCGTTTGGATTTACGCCTTCATCAATACGAGCGCGAACGAACATCCCCGGCAGCAGTACGTGCTGTGGGTTCGGGAAAATCGCACGTAGAGTGATGGAACCGGTGCTCTCATCAACGGTGACGTCAGAGAACTGCAGGGAACCTTTCAGCGCGTAAGGCTGGCCGTTCTCCATCAGTAGCTGAACGCTTTTTGCGTCGCCACCCTGCTGCAGGCTCTCCTGCTTCAGACGCATAAAGTCGCTGCTGGACTGGGTGACATCAACATAGATAGGGTCAAGTTGCTGCACTGTTGCCATCGCATCAGACTGGCCGTTGGTCACCAGAGCACCTTCGGTGACGCTGGACTTACCGATACGACCGGTAATCGGCGAAGTGACTTTGGTGTAGGCCAGATTAATGCGTGCGCTCTCTACGGCTGCCTTTGCCGCCATCACATCAGCATCGGCCTGACGTGCGGTAGCGACCGCCTGGTCATAATCCTGCTGACTGATGTACTGAGTGCCAAGCAGGGGAACATAGCGTTTCACCGTCAGGTGAGCGATTACCGCAGCGGCCTCTGCTTTGGTCTGGTCACCTTTAGCGCTGTCATAGGCTGCCTGGTAGGTTGCTGGATCAATTTGATAGAGAGATTGCCCGGCCTCGACATCGCTACCTTCGACAAAGTTGCGTTTGAGAATAATACCGCTGACCTGCGGGCGAACCTCAGCAACGCGAAACGCGGAGGTCCGGCCCGGTAACTCTGTGGTGATGGACAATGGCGCGTTGTTCACGGTGTGAACGGTAACCTGAGGTGTTGGCGCATGCGCTTGTTGGCTTCCAGAATTATCGCAGCCGCTAAGTAATGCCGCAGAGATAATTAAGCTGGATAAAAGTGTAACCCTGGCGTGACTCGTCATTGCTGTTCCTTATAGATTGATAGCCAGGCTTGACTAAAAATCTGTGAAAGAAAGGGTGAATAAAAAAAGCAGTTCGTTATCCTACAAATAAACATCGGTGGATGTAAGGGATAGTTATTTTTGGACAATCATCAAAGGCACGGAAACACAAAAAAAGCAGGATTAGAGAATTTATGCAGAGAGAAAAAGAAAAGGACATATTCATTTTGTGAATATTAATTAATAATTCATGCATTGAATTGATTTATTGATTTTCAGCATTTATCAAACTTTTTGGTAAATATTAAGGTTAGTCTCAATGGTAAATTGAATTAATTGACTTTCCATCCACCGTGAAATTTTGCGGTAAGTGACGCAGGCTATGGCCAGAAAAACGAAAGAAGAGGCGCTCAAGACGCGCCAGCTGCTGCTTGATTCGGCAATTGAGCAGTTTGCACTGCGGGGTGTGAGCAACACCACGCTGACCGACATTGCTGATGCCGCTGGGGTAACGCGCGGCGCGGTGTATTGGCATTTTGCCAGCAAAAGTGAATTATTTAATGCGATGTGGAAAGAACAATTACCGCTGCGTGATTTAATTCATCATAAATTGATACAAATCGAAAGCACTAATCCGCTATTAAACTTAAGAAATAAATTTGTGGTTGGTTTGCAATATATTGCGGAGACTCCACGTCAGCGTGCGCTAATGCAGATTCTGTATCATAAATGCGAATTTAGCAGCGATATGATGCCGGAGCATGAGATCAGAAAGCGGATAGGTTTTAGCTACGATGCCATGCGAAATATATTGCAGACCTGCGTGCGTAACAGAATATTACCCGTTGATACAAACATTGAGATTGTATTGATCGTATTACATAGCGCATTTAGCGGTATTATCAAAAACTGGCTGATGAGCCCGCAGTCGTTCGATCTCTATCAGCAGGCACCGCTGCTGGTTGACAATATTATGGCGACCATCTGCACCCAAAGTCTGTGGGCTGCCCGGCCCGCGCTGGTTGTTAACCAGTAACCGCCCGTTCTCTCAGGCAGGGAAGCCTGAAGATAATTCATCTGGCCTCGCTTCCGCTGTCCTCTGCTTTCGGCTTCTGTCATCTTATTATTCTACTCATCATCCCCGTAACGAGGTGTTTATGAACGTGATTTCCCGTCAGATTGGCGACTTTCTGGTGACGCCGCTCAGCGACGGTAATATGGCCGCGAGTCTCGAACTCTTGTCTGGCATTAGTACTACAGAGGCCGGAGAGATCCAGCGGCAGGCGGGGATTGCGGAGCCCGGAAACCTGCATATCTACGGTTATCTTATCCGCGGACGTGGGCGAACGATTCTGGTGGATTCAGGAACCGGTGGCGTCAATAACGTAGGTGGGCAGTTGAAAGCCAATTTGCAGGGCGCAGGTGTCCTGCCAGAAACGGTGGATACGGTGCTGCTGACCCACGCCCATCCTGACCATCTGGGGGGCTTGCTGAATGAGGACGGTCTGACGGTATACCCCAACGCTGAACTCTATCTGCATCCGCTTGAGAAGGCATTCTGGCTGGACGATATGCGGTTTGCGCAGGCTAATGAACGTCAGCAGCGTAATTTTATTCGCGCGCGCCAGACGCTGGTCGCCTACGGTGAGCGTGTGCGCCTGCTGAGCGATGCGCCGATTGCTGAGGGGATTCTCCCCGTCCCTCTGCCTGGGCACACACCGGGGCATACCGGCTTCAGAATTGATACTCCAGAGGCCAGCCTGATTATCTGGGGTGACATCGTTCACTTCCCCTATATTCAGACCGCGCATCCTGGCGTGAGCATTGCTTTTGATATCGATAGAGAACAGGCGGAAGTGTCGCGTAAAGACATTCTGGCACAGGCGGCGGCGGAACAGTGGCTGGTGGCGGGGATGCACTTTGGTGGATCGGGCTTTGCGCGGGTGATTCCTGAGGCTAAAGGTTACCGCATCGTCTACGCTGAGGCGTAAAACAGGCAATAAAAAAGGCGCTTCCCCATGCCGAGTAGCGCCTTCAAAATCAAGCAATTAACTGATTAGTATCAGTTCATGCCGTATTTTTTCAGTTTCTTACGCAGAGTACCGCGGTTGATGCCCATCATCAGGGCTGCGCGGGTCTGGTTACCACGGGTGTATTGCATCACCATGTCCAACAGGGGCTGTTCTACTTCAGCCAGTACCAGCTCATACAGGTCATTAACGTCCTGACCGTTCAGTTGAGCAAAATAGTTCTTCAGTGCCTGTTTAACCGAGTCACGCAGGGGTTTTTGGGTTACCTGATCCTGAGAGTTAACGGTAGAAACGGTCAGTACGTCAGAATTTACGCGTTGTTCGAACATAGTTCTGTCAGCTCTTTATTTCATTACGCAAGATTTTCGAAGTATGCCTCCAACGCCTCCAGCTGTACGCTGGCATCCTCTATGGCGTTGAATGTGCGCCGAAACTGGTCATTTGGAGCGTGCTCCTGGAGATACCAGGATACGTGTTTACGCGCAATTCGGTACCCTTTTGCCTGACCATAAAAGTCATGCAGTTCCCGAACATGCGAACAAAGCAAGCGCTTAACCTCTGCCAGTGGCAGTGGAGCAAGCAGCTCCCCAGTGTCCAGATAATGCTGGATTTCCCGAAAGATCCAGGGTCTTCCCTGAGCGGCACGTCCTATCATCAGGGCATCAGCCCCCGTATAGTCGAGTACAGCTCTGGCTTTAAGCGGGTCAGTAATGTCACCATTCGCGATAACCGGAATGGAAACTTTCTGCTTAACTGCCCGAATGCTGTCGTATTCAGCTTCACCATTGAACAAACAGGCGCGGGTGCGTCCATGAATGGTCAGGGCCTGAATGCCACAGTCTTCGGCCAGTTGGGCAATCTCTACACAGTTACGGTGTTCCGGCGACCAACCCGTGCGAATCTTTAACGTAACAGGAACGTCCACTGCGCTGACAACCGCCGTCAGGATTGACTTCACCTGGTCGGGGTATTGCAGAAGGGCTGAACCTGCAAGCTTGCGATTCACTTTTTTGGCCGGGCAACCCATATTGATATCAATAATCTGGGCGCCACTTTCCACGTTGATACGCGCGGCATCCGCCATCTCTTCAGGTACGCTTCCGGCAATTTGCACGGTGCGAATACCTGGCTCATCAATGTGCACCATCCGAAGGCGGGACTTATCGCTTTCCCAGACCTGTGGGTTAGACGACATCATCTCGGAAACGGTTAAACCTGCTCCCATCTCGTAGCACAACGTCCTGAACGGCCGGTCGGTAATACCTGCCATAGGCGCTGCGATCAGTCGATTTCTGAGCTGGTGTTGTCCGATACGCATGAGTTAAGAAATGACCATACTGTGACTGCAAGGCGGCGTATATTACGCATTTTTTGCACGAGATGAAAGGCCAAACTTTAACCAATCCTCTGAGGTGGATCAAAGAATCGTAGTAAGCGTAAACGGTAATTAGGAATTAGTTATATAAATCATTATATTAGAAATATATGATTATTTTATCTACGAGCATATTTTTGCGTAACTTCTCATTTTTTCTTCATCAGCAGGAGATTTGGCAAGATAATCTGCTGATTTAATCAGCAGATTATTGTGACATAGTGTGACTATGCTCCCATATTCAGAATATGATCGTGACGCTTTTTCAGACTACTCAACGACCACGCGGCCGTTCAGCGGCTGGGTCGGCCGGTTGTTGTCATGATGCATCGTTTGGGCGAATTTTTTCAGCTGCGCGTCGGAAAGGGTCATCGGCTGCTTCAGGACAATCCAGGCCACACCTTCAGAGCATGGCGGTGTGGTCAGGGAGCCGCTGAATCGCCAGTAATGCTTATCGGTAGGCAGGAGCGTATTGAGGTCTAACTGTTCAGGGATACTGACTTCCTGCGCTGTTTTCTCCGGCACTGTGGCCTACAGTGCCTTCATTGCCGCATTTTCTGCACCTACGTCAAACATCACCGCCAAGACCGCGGTGTTGCCCTTCGCATCTTTATGCACCAGATGAGCCTCCATCGCGTAGTGTTTGCCGTGAACGGTGTTTTCGCTTGGCGCGTGGACGTGGACGATGGTGTACAAAAAGCGGGGAAATCGTGGCCTGCAATGAGGCCACGAGAAGGGGATTATTTTTTACGACCGGTAATGCGGCACCACTCTTCTTTCTCGACAACGGCGTCGAGGTCAAAGAGATCGGCGTAGGCTTCACAGACGCTTTCCGCCTGGCTTGCCAGGATACCAGAAAGCCCCAGCAGGCCGCCTGTAACCGGCAGCACGCTGATTAACGGTGCCAGTTCGCGTAATGGGCCTGCCAGGATGTTAGCGACCACCACGTCAGCTTTCATGGCTTCTGGCTGGTCCTGCGGCAGATACAGCTCCAGACGTTCGGAAACGCCGTTGCGCTGGGCGTTGTCACGGCTGGCCTGGATTGCCTGCGGATCGATATCGATCCCGATCGCTTTGGCCGCGCCCAGCTTCAGTGCGGCGATCGCGAGGATCCCGGAGCCGCAACCGAAGTCGATCACCGTCTTGCCGGCTAAATCTAACCCGTCCAGCCACTGCAGGCACAGAGAGGTCGTTGGGTGGGTACCGGTACCAAAAGCCAGGCCAGGATCGAGCATCACGTTAACCGCGTTTACGTCCGGCACGTCGCGCCAGCTTGGGCAGATCCACAGACGCTCGCCAAAGCGCATCGGGTGGAAGTTGTCCATCCATTCGCGTTCCCAGTCTTTATCTTCCAGCTGTTCAATCTTGTGGGCAAAACCTTCACCCAGCAGCGGATGTTGCTCCAGAATGGCAACGACCTCTTTCATGTCGGTTTCTGCGTCGAACAGGCCGATAACATCGGTATCGCCCCACAGACGCGTTTCACCCGGTAGAGGTTCGAAGACCGGCGTGTCATGCGTATCCTGGAAGGTGATGGAGACCGAACCGGCTTCCATCAGCGCATCGCTAAGATCTTCGGCATTGGCGCCGGTTGTGTTCAGTTTCAGTTGGATCCACGGCATGGCAAAACTCTTTATTTATCAGAAGAAATTACGGCAGCTTGTACGGCAGGCTGACCAAAACGGTTCCCCACCATAAACGCCAGCAAACTTAGCAGCAACGAGGGCACTATCGGATGGAAGCCCAGGTACTGAACATTAAACGTGGCCAGCACGGCATAGAGCACGCCGCCGACAATCATCGCGCTTAGCGCCCCGGTAGCGTTCGCACGCTCCCAATATAGGCCCAGCACCAATGGCCACAGGAAGACCGCTTCCAACCCGCCGAAGGCGAGCAGGTTCAGCCAGATGATCATCTCCGGCGGACGCCAGGCAGCCAGCAGCAGCAACGCGCCTAAAATTAGCGTAATCACCGCTGACATGCGCTTCAGGCGGCGTTCATTGCGTAACTGTTCCGGGTGCAGATTCAGATAGAGATCTTTGATGATCGTAGCGGAACTTTGCAGCAATTGGGCATTAATTGTCGACATAATTGCCGCCATCGGTGCTGCCAGGAAGATCCCTGCTGCGAAAGGCGGCAGCACCTTGACCATTAACGTAGGGATCACCAGATCGGGCACGGTGAGGTCAGGGATGACTGCGCGACCCAGCGCGCCTGCGAGGTGCATACCGAACATCAGGATAGCCACCACAATGGTTCCGACGATGATCCCCCGGTGTACGGCTTTACTATCTTTATAGGAGATACAGCGGACCGCGGTATGCGGCAAGCCGATAACGCCAAAGCAGACCAGCACCCAGAATGAGGTCATAAAGGTTGGCGACAGGATATCTCCCGCACCTTGCGGCGACACCAGTTTAGGGTCAATCGTTTCTAAGGTATGCACCGCATGGCCTATCCCGCCTGCGGCGTGAACGACGCCGACCAGCAGGACGATAGTGCCAATCAGCATGACCAGCCCCTGCATCGTATCGTTCAGTACGCTGGCGCGAAAGCCACCGAACGCCGTATAAAGCGCGATGCTGATACCGAAGATCAGCAGACCCGTTTCATAGGGGATACCTGCCGCCGTTTCCAGCAGGCGAGCGCCGCCGATAAACTGCACCGTCATTGCCCCCACAAAGGCAACCAGCAGGCTCAGACTTGCCAACCAGACCAGCAGCCTACTCTGGTAACGGGCGAACAGCATATCGTTGAGCGTCACGGCGTTATAACGACGGGCGAGAATTGCGAATTTTTTGCCCAAAACCCCCAGCGATAGCCAGATGGCCGGTAGCTGGATCATCGCCAGCAGCACCCATCCCAGCCCGTATTTATAGGCGGCACCGGGTCCCCCGATAAACGAGCTTGCGCTGATATAGGTGGCGGTCAGCGTCATCGCCAGGACAATACCGCCCATCGAGCGGCTGCCGAGGAAGTACTCATTGAGGAAGTTGCCCGTCACGCGTTTGCGCATGGCGTAAATCGATATGCCAAAGACCACCAACAGATAGGCAATAAGCGGCAGAATGACTTCAAGCTGCATGATCGTCATCCTCCAGCGGGATATCGCGGTAGACAAACTTCACCATCAACCAGCACAGCAAAATAAAAACCAGCGGCATCAGCAGGCAGGCCATTTCAAACCAGTGAGGCAGGCCGGTGAAACCCTGCGTGGAGTTAGGTATGTAAGCGCACACTAACCAGGCGGCAAGATAGAGAAGGGTTAGCCAAAGCGCCCAGCGCGCCTCTTTATGGGCCTGAACAAAACGCTTGTCCATTTTTTGTCCCTTATGGATGAAGAAAGCGGGGATTGTACCGCAAGGAAAAGATGAGGGGAGAGAAAAAGAAAAAAGGCCGGAAAATCCGGCCTTTTGCTGCGATAACAGGATTATTTTTCCTGTAATCCGAGTTTTTTCTCCAGATAGTGGATGTTGGTACCACCATGCTGGAAGTTCTCGTCGGCCATGATACGCATCTGCAGATCAACGTTGGTTTTGATACCGTCGATGATCAGTTCCTGCAGCGCGTTCTTCATGCGAGCAATCGCCACGTCACGGGTCTCACCGTAGCAGATGAGTTTGCCGATCATTGAGTCATAGTACGGTGGTACGGTGTAGCCAGCGTAGATATGAGATTCCCAACGAACGCCAAAGCCGCCCGGTGCGTGGAAGCGGGTAATTTTACCCGGGCTTGGCAGGAAGGTGTCTGGGTCTTCGGCGTTGATACGGCATTCTACCGCATGGCCACGGACATGGACTTCTTCTTGCTTGATGGACAGCGGCTGACCGGCAGCGATACGCAGCTGCTCTTTGATAAGGTCAACGCCGGTGATCATCTCGGTAACGGGGTGTTCTACCTGGATACGGGTGTTCATTTCAATGAAGTAGAACTCGCCGTTTTCGAACAGGAACTCGAAAGTACCTGCGCCACGGTAGCCGATATCCACACACGCTTTCGCGCAGCGTTCGCCGATGTAGCGACGCAGTTCCGGGGTAATACCCGGTGCTGGTGCTTCTTCGACAACTTTCTGGTGACGACGCTGCATGGAGCAGTCACGCTCAGCCAGATAGATAGCGTTACCCTGACCGTCAGCCAGTACCTGAATCTCGACGTGGCGAGGATTTTCCAGGTATTTTTCCATGTAAACCATGTCGTTGCTGAATGCCGCTTTGGCTTCCGCTTTGGTCATGGCAATGGACTGCGCCAGGTCTGCATCGTTGCGCACAACGCGCATGCCGCGACCGCCGCCGCCGCCGGAGGCTTTGATGATAACCGGGTAGCCGATGCGTTTAGCATGAGCACGGTTAACATCCATATCTTCGCCCAGCGGGCCGTCAGAGCCAGGAACAGTTGGTACGCCTGCTTTCTTCATGGCGGTGATTGCGGACACTTTGTCGCCCATCAGGCGAATGGTGTCGGCTTTCGGGCCGATAAAGATAAAGCCGGAACGTTCAACCTGCTCGGCAAAGTTGGCGTTCTCAGAGAGGAAGCCATAGCCTGGGTGAATCGCAACAGCCCCGGTGATTTCAGCTGCGCTGATGATAGCCGGGATGTTCAGATAGCTTTTTACGGACTGAGCCGGGCCAATACAGACCGTTTCATCCGCCAGCAGTACGTGTTTTAAATCGCGGTCCGCAGTGGAATGCACAGCCACGGTCTTGATGCCCAGTTCTTTACAGGCACGAAGGATACGCAGTGCAATCTCGCCGCGGTTGGCGATGACAATTTTATCCAGCATCTTCGCCTCGTTACTCGATGACGACCAGAGGCTCGTCAAATTCAACTGGCTGACCGCTTTCTACCAGGATTGCTTTCACAGTCCCTGCTTTGTCAGCTTCGATCTGGTTCATCATTTTCATCGCTTCAACGATGCACAGGGTGTCGCCCACGTTTACTTTCTGACCAACTTCCACGAATGCTTTAGCGTCCGGGCCTGGGGTGCGATAGAAAGTACCAACCATCGGGGAACGTACGATGTGACCACTGATTTCAGCTTTAGCCGGAGCTTCAGCTGCAGCTGGTGCGGCTGCTGCAACAGGTGCTTGCGCTTGCATGACAGGCGCTGCGTAGGCCTGTTGCATCACTGGCATACCGGTGTTTGGAGCAGAGCGGCTGATGCGCACTGACTCTTCACCTTCAGAAATTTCCAGTTCGTTGATGCCAGACTCTTCGACCAGCTCGATCAGTTTTTTAATCTTACGAATATCCATGAGTGGGTTCCGTACTCTTTGTTTAGTTTGATTGTGACAGGCGTTTTACCGCCGTCTGTAAAGCGTATGAATAGCCGTCAGCCCCGAGTCCGCAGATAACGCCAGAAGCGATATCAGACAGATACGAATGATGGCGGAATGGTTCGCGCGCATGGACGTTGCTCAGGTGGATCTCGATAAACGGGATGCTCACCGCCAGCAACGCATCGCGAAGGGCAACGCTCGTGTGCGTGAACGCGGCCGGATTAATCAGGATATAGTCAATATTGTCTTTAGCCTGATGAATACGGTCGATGAGGACGTACTCGGCGTTGGATTGCAGGCTGTCGAGCGTGACGTTCAGGGTTTCAGCTTCCGCGGTTAAGCGGCTTACGATCTGGGAAAGCGTCAGCGTGCCGTACTTCTCTGGCTCACGGGTGCCTAACATATTCAGGTTCGGACCGTTCAAAAGCAAAATGCGAAACTTGTCAGTCATTGTGCTGCTATCTCCTGCAATTCTCGGGTAAAAAACAAAATATACCTTCGATGCGCGATTGTCACCTTTTCAGGGGGGTAAAAACCCTGTCAGGAAAACCAAGGTCGCACATTATAACTATTTCGTAGCATTTGGCAGCTAAATACTGGTCTTATCAGGGAAGATTATCAACTGCTATCGTGTAAAGAACGTCTGACTATAAGAGAATTGCGGTAAACCGCACATATCACGAAACTAGCGCCACCACTGGCGAAACTTCTTATAACGGCAGGCTAAAAGCACGATGGCAATGGCCGCGTAGATAACCGGTTGTGGTGAGATAATCTTTACCGACCACAGGAAATGTATCGGTGCGAGGATCGCGACAAGATAGACGAAATTATGCAAAAGCTGCCAACGTCGGCCTAATTTTCGCTGCATAGCCTGGGTAGATGTCACCGCCAGGGCTAATAAAATCAGCCAGCAGGCAAATCCCAGCAGAAGATAGGGACGAGTAACAATTTCCTGACCTAATAGGGACAAATTCCGAATTCCTAGCTCCAGAACGCTATAGCTGGTGAGGTGAATGGTCGCCCATGCAAAGCACCATAGCCCCAGTAGTCGACGGGTACGAATCAGCAACGGTTGTTTAGCGTAGCGCGCCAGCGGAGAGATCAACAAGGTCGCCAGCAGCAGTTTCAGAGCCATCCTACCGGTAAAATGTTGAATATCTTTCACCGGGTCGGCGCTTAACTGCCCCTGAGAGACGGCCCAGAACAGCCAGACAAACGGTAAAAAAGCCGCAAGATGCAGGAAAACCTTCAGCCAGGTGACCTGTGTTGCCGTTAAACGCATTAAAAATTCTCCCGCAAATTCATCCCACGATAGAGCGAAGCTACTTCATCGGCATAGCCGTTAAACAGCAGCGTCGGTTGACGCTGTACGTCGAGAATACCGCCGGAACCGATAAAACGCTCCGTCGCCTGAGACCAGCGTGGGTGATCGACATGCGGGTTCACGTTGGCAAAGAAGCCGTATTCGTCCGGTGCCGCCAGGTTCCAGGTGGAATCCGGGCGTTCGCGGGTCAGCATAATGCTGACAATCGACTTGATTCCCTTAAACCCGTACTTCCACGGCACCGTCAGACGAATCGGCGCACCGTTTTGTGGCGGCAACGCTTTGCCGTAGACGCCGACGGTCAGGAGCGTTAGCGGGTTCATGGCTTCGTCCAGACGCAACCCTTCTATATAAGGATAGGCAAGACCGCCGCCGATAAACCGG
The DNA here is from genome assembly GCF_046569695.1 of Kluyvera sp. 142486. Lineage (NCBI taxonomy): Bacteria > Pseudomonadati > Pseudomonadota > Gammaproteobacteria > Enterobacterales > Enterobacteriaceae > Kluyvera > Kluyvera sp. 142486. The sequence continues at coordinate 201,032 of NZ_JBKHUI010000006.1, read as the reverse complement.
TCCTTCTGTCCAGGCATGTGCTCTGGAGAGTAGAGCGTTTTAAACGCTACGTACTTTGCGTTGCTGGTGGGCTCAACGGCGGCGAGCAACTTATGCAGCGGGAAGCCAATCCACGGCACCACCATTGACCAGGCCTCCACGCAGCGCATACGGTAGATGCGCTGCTCTAGCGGGAAGCGTTTGGTTAAATCGTCATGATCGAGCGTCAGCGGTTTCGCCACCTCGCCGCCTATGGTCAGCTGCCACGGATTAATGGGCAAGCTTCCGGCGTTCGCGGCAGGGTCGGCTTTATCGAGGCCGAACTCGTAGAAGTTGTTGTAGCCGGTGACTTTGTTTTCTGGCGTCAGCGCCAGTTTATTCTGCCATTCATCGGGCTTACTGAAGGTGAGCGGCTGCCCGGAAGGGGCCGGTGGCCGATCGTTGCCTTTAAACCAGTCCGTCAGGCTGGAGGCGTGTAATGGAAGTGAGGCGGCAGCGGTGCTGATACCAAGCATCTTCAGCACCTGGCGGCGCTGGAGCATAAAAACAGACTCGGCGGTGACGTCTGCTTCAGTTAATTTACGGGCTTTCATGACTTCCTCCGGCAGGCTTTTGATAAGCATGGCGGAGGAGTCAAATTAACGCGAGTGCGCCTTGAAAAATAAGTGCTTAGTCAATTTTGACCAGGGTGCGGCCCTGGATCTGATTGCTGATGATTTTATCCGCAAATTCAGGTGCTTGAGAAAGGCTGATCTCAGTTGCACTCTGCGCGAAGAAGGACTCAGGCAAATCGGTAACCAGACGTTTCCAGGCCTCAGTGCGACGTGCTGCCGGGGTCATCACCGAATCCACGCCCTGCAGGCGTACATTACGCAGAATAAATGGCATCACGGTAGTCGGCAGCGCAAAGCCGCCGGCCAGGCCGCAGGCCGCCACGCAGCCGCCGTAGTTCATCTGCGCCAGTACTTTGGCCAGCACTTTATCGCCAACGGTATCGACCGCACCTGCCCAAATCTGTTTTTCCAGCGGGCGGGTTTCCGCGAACTCATCACGGCCCAGAATACGGCTCGCGCCCAGCGCGCGCAGATAGCTATGGGTGCTTTCACGGCCTGACACCGCTGCCACCTGGTAACCGAGCTTGTGCAGCAGGGCGATAGCGGTACTGCCCACGCCGCCGCTGGCGCCGGTCACCACGATTTCACCATCTTCAGGACGTACGCCTGCATCTTCCAGCGCCATCACGCACAGCATAGCGGTGAAGCCTGCGGTGCCGATGATCATGGCTTTACGACCATCGAGGCCTGCCGGCAGCGGCACCAGCCAGTCGCCGTTCACGCGTGCGCGCTCGGACAGACCGCCCCAATGGTTTTCGCCCACGCCCCAGCCGGTCAGCAGCACCTGCTGGCCTGGGGTAAAGCGCGCGTCATCGCTGGTATGAACCGTACCGGCGAAGTCGATGCCTGGCACCATTGGGAAGTTACGGATGATTTTCCCTTTCCCGGTGATGGCGAGCGCGTCTTTATAGTTCAGGCTGGACCACTGGATATCGACGGTGACGTTACCCTGCGGCAGCAGGCTGTCGTCGACGGCCTTCACTGCGGCGATAGTTTTGCCATCCTGCTGTTCTAAGATGAGTGCCTGCATAACCCTTCCTTACATGGACTGATAGTGAAAAAAGTTACCGGGGACTATACTCGTTTATCATTATTTGTTGGCGATTTGGCGCAATAAATTGCCAGATCCTCCAGGTTTGGTAGTATGCCGCCCTGGTTTGATATGTTAGTGCTTACTTCTAATAGTAATGTACGGACGCAGGCGCCCGACACTCATCGGGGACGATTAACCTACGGAGTTAACACAGGGATGCGATTAACGACGAAGTTCTCAGCCTTTTTTACGCTCTTAACCGGGCTTACCATCTTTGTGACGTTAATCGGCTCCTCGCTGAGTTTTTATAACGGCATACAGTACAAGATAGCCAATCGCGTGCAGGCCGTCGCGACCGTGCTGGATAACCGCATGGTTAATACGCCGTTCGACAAGCTCGACCATCAGCTTGATGAGATCATGGTGCCGCTCGATATTGTCCGCGTCGATTTCACGCTCAACGGAAAAGCGCTATTCCACCATAGCCGCGGCAGCAGCTATCAGCCGGCTGGCAGCCACTATCAATTCCGCGAAATGGAAGTCCCGTCGCTCAAACACCCAGGCATGATGATTCATCTGGTCTATCAGGACCCGATGGCCAACTACTTTCGCTCGCTCATGACCACCGCGCCGCTGACTATCACCATTGCCTTTATGGTGCTGGTGGTATTTGTCGCCGTACGCTGGCTACGGCGACAGCTGGCCGGGGAGGAACTGCTGGAGCTGCGCTCTATTCGCATTCTTAACGGTGAGCGCGGATCGAAAGCCAAAGGCAATATTCATGAATGGCCCGCTCGTACCAGTTCGGCGTTGGATATGCTGCTTTCGGAAATTCAGTTTGCCGGTGAGCAGCGCAGCCGCCTGGATACGCTGATCCGCTCCTATGCGGCTCAGGATTCGAAAACCGGCCTCAGCAACCGTCTGTTCTTTGATAACCAACTGGCGACGCTGCTCGACGATCAGGAAAACGTTGGCTCCCACGGTATCGTGATGATGATCCGTCTGCCTGACTTCGACTTCCTGCGCGACAACTGGGGTCGCGCCGCAGCGGAAGAGCATGTCTTTACCCTTATCAATCTGCTCTCTACCTTTATTATGCGCTACCCCGGTGCGCTGCTGGCCCGCTATCGTCGCAGCGACTTTACCGTTCTGCTGCCGCACCGCACGTTAAAAGAAGCCGACAGCATCGCCGGGCAGTTGCTCAAAGCCATTGATGGCCTGCCGCTGGCGAAGATCCTCGATCGTGATGACATGATGCACATCGGCATTTGCGCCTGGCGCAGCGGGCAGACTACCGAGCAGGTGATGGAACACGCGGAAGCCGCCGTGCGCAATGCCGTGCTGCAGGGCAGCAACAGTTGGGCGATTTACGATGATTCATTGCCGGAGAAAGGGCGCGGCAACGTCCGCTGGCGCACCTTGATTGAGCAGATGCTCAGCCGCGGCGGCCCGCGCCTGTACCAAAAACCGGCGGTTAACCTCGACGGCAGCGTTCACCACCGCGAACTGATGTGCCGTATCTTTGACGGTAAAGAAGAGGTGATTGCCGCAGAATACCTGCCGATGGTGCTGGAGTTTGGCCTCGGCGAAGAGTACGACCGCCAGCAGGTCACTCGCCTGATCCCATTCCTCGGCTTCTGGCCGGAGGAAAACCTGGCCATTCAGGTCACGGTCGAGTCGCTGATTCGCCCGCGTTTCCAGCGCTGGCTGCGCGATACTTTGATGCAGTGTGAAAAATCGCAGCGCCGACGGATTATTTTTGAACTTGCAGAGGTAGATGTCTGTCAACATATGACGCGTTTACAGCCAGTCGTACGTTTAATCCATGCATTAGGCGTTCGGGTCGCGGTGACGCAGGCAGGTTTAGCCTTAGTCAGCACCACCTGGATTAAGCAGCTCGAGGTTGAGTTAATTAAGATAGATCCGGTGCTGGTGCGAAATATTGAAAAGCGCAGTCAAAACCAGCTGTTAGTACAAAGTCTGGTGGAGGCCTGTAAAGGAACATCGATACAGGTTTTCGCGGCGGGCGTGCGCAGTCGGGGCGAATGGCAGGAGCTGACCAAATGCGGAGTTTTCGGCGGTCAGGGCGATTTTTTTGCTGCTTCCCAGCCACTTGACTCAAATGTGAAAAAATATTCGCAAAGATATTCGGTTTGACCTGCTGTTTAACGTGTTTATCACGTAGAATAACGCGCGCGGTTTTTTCCGGGAGTGTGCATGTCTGCTCGCCGGGAAAAAAGACGCACCATGCATGTAGCGACCTTTGACAGGTACAAATCCAGGATGGAGCGGCAGTGAGTCTTCCTGCACTGAAGGACTCAGGTTGGATTTGTAACAAAGGTAACGAACTGCACTAATTTTCACCGTTGCAGATGATTTTTGCGCCTTGTCGCTGCTGCGTGTGGTTGGTAAAGTAAGCGGATTTTATTTTTCCGCCCCAGCTTTCAGGATTATCCCTTAGTATGTTGAAAAAATTTCGTGGCATGTTTTCCAATGACCTGTCCATTGACCTGGGTACCGCGAATACCCTGATTTATGTAAAAGGACAAGGCATCGTATTGAATGAGCCTTCCGTGGTCGCCATTCGTCAGGATCGTGCCGGTTCGCCGAAAAGCGTGGCCGCCGTAGGACATGACGCAAAACAGATGCTGGGCCGTACGCCAGGTAACATCGCAGCCATTCGTCCGATGAAAGACGGCGTTATCGCTGACTTCTTCGTGACCGAAAAAATGCTCCAGCACTTCATCAAACAGGTTCACAGCAACAGCTTTATGCGCCCAAGCCCGCGCGTACTGGTCTGTGTACCGGTTGGCGCAACTCAGGTTGAACGCCGTGCGATCCGTGAATCTGCTCAGGGCGCTGGCGCTCGTGAAGTATTCCTGATTGAAGAACCGATGGCTGCAGCAATTGGTGCAGGTCTGCCGGTTTCTGAAGCAACCGGCTCCATGGTTGTGGATATCGGTGGTGGTACCACTGAAGTGGCCGTTATCTCCCTGAACGGCGTGGTTTACTCCTCCTCTGTACGTATCGGTGGCGACCGCTTCGACGAAGCGATCATCAACTACGTTCGTCGTAACTACGGCTCTCTGATCGGTGAAGCAACCGCAGAACGTATCAAGCACGAAATCGGTTCCGCTTATCCGGGCGACGAAGTGCGTGAAATCGAAGTTCGTGGCCGTAACCTGGCAGAAGGTGTTCCGCGTGGCTTCACGCTGAACTCCAACGAAATTCTTGAGGCGCTGCAGGAGCCGCTGACCGGCATCGTGAGCGCGGTGATGGTTGCACTGGAACAGTGTCCGCCAGAGCTGGCTTCCGATATCTCCGAGCGCGGTATGGTTCTGACCGGTGGTGGCGCGCTGCTGCGCAACCTTGACCGCCTGTTAATGGAAGAAACCGGTATTCCAGTTGTCGTTGCTGAAGATCCGCTGACCTGCGTAGCGCGTGGCGGCGGCAAGGCGCTGGAAATGATCGACATGCACGGCGGCGACTTGTTTAGCGAAGAGTAGTCAGCATGAGGTTCAGGGTAGCCAGAAGGCTACCCTCAATTTCACTGACACGAGAATACGCATAGCCTATGAAGCCCATTTTTAGCCGTGGCCCGTCGCTGCAGATTCGCCTTATTCTGGCGGTGCTGGTGGCGCTGGGTGTCATTATCGCCGATAGCCGTCTCGGTATGTTCAGTCAAATCCGAACGTACATGGATACAGCCGTCAGTCCTTTCTACTTTATTTCCAATGGTCCTCGTGAACTGCTCGATAGCGTCTCGCAAACGCTGGCTTCACGCGATCAGCTTGAACTCGAAAACCGTGCGCTGCGTCAGGAACTGCTGCTGAAAAACAGCGACCTGCTGATGCTCGGTCAGTACAAACAAGAAAATGCCCGTTTACGTGAACTGTTAGGTTCACCGCTGCGCCAGGACGAACAGAAAATGGTGACGCAGGTGATCTCAACGGTTAACGATCCCTACAGCGACCAGGTGGTTATCGACAAAGGCAGCGTGAACGGTGTTTACGAAGGCCAGCCGGTGATCAGCGATAAAGGCGTTGTGGGTCAGGTTGTGGCCGTCGCCAAGCTCACCAGCCGCGTGCTGCTGATTTGCGATGCCACCCACGCGCTGCCGATTCAGGTTCTGCGTAACGATATTCGCGTGATTGCTGCCGGTAACGGCTGCACGGACGATCTACAGCTGGAGCATCTGCCAGCCAATACCGACATTCGTGTGGGTGATGTGCTGGTGACATCCGGCCTGGGCGGGCGATTCCCGGAAGGCTATCCGGTTGGCGTCGTTTCGTCTGTTAAGCTGGATACGCAGCGCGCGTACACCGTGATTCAGGCTCGTCCAACCGCTGGTCTGCAGCGTTTACGCTATCTGCTGCTGCTGTGGGGCGCGGATCGTAACGGGACCAACCCGATGACGCCGGAAGAGGTGCATCGCGTCGCCAACGAACGTCTGATGCAGATGATGCCTCAGGTGCTGCCGTCTCCTGAAACCATGGGGCCGCAGCTTCCCGCTCCGGCAACCGGGTTAACCACGCCGCCTGCGGGTACGCCGCCACCGCAACCCTCCGCAGGGGGGCAATAGTGGCAAGTTACCGTAGCCAGGGACGCTGGGTAATCTGGCTCTCGTTTCTTATCGCATTGCTGCTACAGGTTATGCCCTGGCCGGACGACCTTATCGTTTTCCGGCCAAACTGGGTGCTACTTATCCTGCTTTACTGGTCACTGGCGCTGCCCCACCGCGTGAATGTTGGCACGGGCCTCGTGATGGGTGCCATACTGGATCTCATCAGTGGTTCAACGCTTGGCGTGCGCGCGCTGTCGTTGAGCATTGTGGCGTATCTGGTGGCGCTGAAGTATCAGCTGTTCCGCAATCTGGCGCTCTGGCAACAGGCGCTGGTGGTGATGCTGCTCTCGCTCGCGACGGATATTATTGTTTTCTGGGCAGAGTTTTTAGTGATCAACGTCTCTTTCCGACCTGAAGTGTTCTGGAGTAGTGTAGTAAACGGCGTGCTCTGGCCGTGGATATTTCTTCTGATGCGTAAAGTTCGCCAGCAATTTGCCGTTCAATAAGGTCGTTATGGTATCTCTCTATCTTGCTTCAGGTTCCCCGCGTCGCCAGGAACTTCTCACTCAGCTAGGCATGACGTTTGAGAAAGTCGTTCCCGGCATTGAAGAGCAGCGTCGCCCACAAGAGCCGGCGCAGCAGTACGTGGCGCGTCTGGCGCGCGAGAAAGCGCAGGCAGGCGTTGCGTTAACCCGCCACGACCTTCCTGTTCTCGGGGCTGATACGATTGTTGTCCTCAACGGTGAAGTGCTGGAAAAACCGCGCGATACGGCTCATGCGGCAGCGATGCTGCGTAAGCTGTCAGGGAAAACCCATCAGGTGATGACCGCCGTTGCGCTGGCTGATAGCCAGCACACGCTCGACTGTTTAGTGATGACTGAAGTGACCTTCCGGACACTTTCCGAGGAGGACATTGCAGACTATGTTGCGAGCGGCGAACCTTTAGATAAAGCAGGTGCATACGGTATTCAAGGGCTGGGTGGCTGTTTCGTCAGGAAGATAAATGGCAGCTATCACGCCGTAGTCGGCTTACCGCTGGTGGAAACGTATGAGTTGCTGAGTAACTTTAACTCGCTACGTGAAAAAAGGGATACACATGACGGCTGAACTATTAGTGAACGTGACGCCATCGGAGACGCGAGTGGCGTATATCGATGGCGGCATTTTGCAGGAAATTCATATTGAGCGTGAAGCGCGACGCGGAATAGTAGGCAATATCTACAAAGGTCGTGTTAGTCGTGTCTTACCGGGTATGCAGGCGGCTTTTGTAGATATTGGTCTCGATAAGGCGGCGTTCCTTCACGCCTCCGATATTATGCCGCATACCGAATGCGTGGCGGGTGAAGAGCAAAAGCAGTTCACCGTCCGCGATATTTCTGAACTGGTGCGTCAGGGCCAGGACCTGATGGTTCAGGTGGTGAAAGACCCGCTGGGAACCAAAGGCGCGCGTCTGACCACCGACATCACCTTACCTTCCCGCTATCTGGTCTTTATGCCCGGCGCTTCGCACGTCGGCGTGTCGCAGCGTATTGAAAGTGAAGCCGAGCGTGAACGCTTAAAGAAAGTGGTCGCGGATTATTGCGATGAGCAGGGCGGCTTTATCATTCGTACCGCAGCAGAAGGGGTATGTGAAGAGGATTTAGCTTCTGATGCCGCTTACCTTAAACGCGTCTGGACCAAGGTCATGGAGCGTAAGAAGCGCCCGCAGACTCGCTACCAGATGTACGGTGAACTGGCGTTGGCACAGCGTGTGCTCCGCGACTTTGCTGACGCCCAGTTGGATAAAATTCGCGTTGACTCCCGTTTGACCTACGAAGCGTTAATGGAATTCACGGCTGAATATATGCCGGAAATGACCAGTAAGCTTGAGCACTACAGCGGTCGTCAGCCTATCTTTGATCTCTTCGACGTTGAGAATGAAATCCAGCGTGCGCTGGAGCGTAAGGTTGAGCTCAAGTCAGGTGGTTATCTGGTTATTGACCAGACCGAAGCAATGACCACCGTTGACATCAATACCGGGGCCTTTGTCGGCCACCGCAATCTTGATGACACCATTTTCAACACCAATATCGAAGCTACTCAGGCGATTGCGCGTCAACTGCGCCTGCGTAACCTTGGCGGCATTATCATCATCGACTTTATCGATATGAATAATGAAGACCATCGCCGCCGTGTGCTGCACTCGCTGGAACAGGCGCTAAGCAAAGACCGCGTCAAAACCAGCGTTAACGGCTTCTCGCCGCTGGGGTTGGTTGAGATGACCCGTAAGCGTACGCGTGAAAGCGTCGAGCACGTGCTGTGCACCGAATGTCCGACCTGTAGCGGTCGCGGTACGGTGAAAACCGTTGAGACGGTGTGCTATGAAATTATGCGCGAAATCGTCCGCGTGCATCACGCTTATGATTCCGATCGCTTCCTGGTGTACGCTTCTCCATCCGTGGCCGAAACGCTGAAAGGCGAAGAGTCCCACGCGCTGGCGGAAGTGGAAATTTTTGTCGGTAAGCAGGTTAAAGTTCAGATTGAACCGCTCTATAACCCGGAGCAGTTTGATGTGGTTATGATGTAATTTCGCAGCCTGCTGCGACCCAAGGAGAGATGCGTGAGGCGATTGCCGGGGATTTTACTGCTCACCGTAGCCACACTGATTGTCGTTGTCGCGCTGCTGGTGAGCGGCCTGCGTCTCGCCTTGCCGCATCTGGATAAATGGCGCCCTGAACTGCTGACCAAAATTGAAGCGGTGACCGGGCTGCCGGTGTCCGCTTCTCAGTTACATGCCAGTTGGCAAAACTTTGGCCCGACGCTGGACGTGCGCGATATTCATGTCGCCATGCACGACGGCGGCACACTGGATATCAAACGCGCTTCCATGGCGCTGGATGTCTGGCAAAGCCTGTTGCACATGCGCTGGCAGTTTCGCGAGCTGACCTTCTGGCAGCTGCAAATTCATACCAATACTCCGCTGCAAAATAACGACGGTGGCGATAGCCTTAAGAGCGATCGCCTCGGCGATCTGTTCCTGCGCCAGTTTGACCACTTCACCCTTCGCGACAGCCACTTAAGCTTCCTGACCCTCTCCGGGCAGCGCGCCGAGTTGGCTATTCCCCAACTGACCTGGGTGAACGATGACAACCGCCACCGTGCCGAAGGGGAACTTAGCCTCTCCAGCCTTACCGGGCAGCACGGGGTGATGAAGGTTCGTATGGACCTGCGTGATGAAAACGGCCTGCTGAACAAAGGGCGCTTATGGCTTCAGGCCGACGATATCGACGTGAAGCCGTGGCTCGGTCAGTGGATGCAGGACAACATTGCGTTGACCAGCGCCCGCTTCAGCCTTGAAGGCTGGGCTTCGCTGGATAAAGGCGAAATCGCCAGCGGCGACGTTCTCCTTAAGCAGGGCGGTGCCAGCTGGCAGGGCGACCAGCAGGAACATCATCTGGCCGTGGATAACCTCACTGCGCACCTGTCGCGTGAAAAAGAGGGCTGGGAGTTTCGTATTCCTGATACCCGTATCACCATCGACGATACGCCATGGCCACGCGGCGCGCTGGCGCTGGCGTGGATCCCGGCGCAAGAGGTGGGTGGCCCGAATAATCAGCGCAGTGACGAATTGCGCATTCGCGCCAGCCATCTTTCACCCGCAGGGCTGAACGGCCTGCTGCCGATTGCTGAAAAACTCTCTCCTGAAGTTGCCGATATCTGGCGCACCGCCCAGCCTGCTGGCATGGTCGATACGCTGGCAATTGATATCCCGCTGCAGGACACCGGCAAAACGCGCTTTAACGCGAGCTGGAATAACCTCGGCTGGAAGCAGTGGAGGCTGCTGCCCGGCGCTGAGAACGTCTCCGGGTACATTACCGGCGGCGTAGAGAATGGTTCGCTGCATGTGGCGATGAAAGACGCGAAGATGCCGTACGAACACGTCTTCCGCGCGCCGCTGGAGATTGCCAAAGGCGCTGCGACCCTCAACTGGGTCAATGACGATAGAGGGTTCATGCTCGATGGGCGTGACATTGACGTGACGGCGACGGGCGTTCGCGCCGCCGGTGGTTTCCGCTATCTGCAGCCGAAGGACGATCAGCCCTGGCTGGGGATTCTGGCCGGTATCAGCACCGATGACGGCGGTCAGGCCTGGCGCTACTTCCCGGAAAACCTGATGGGGACGAAGCTGGTTGACTACCTGAGCGGCGCTATCAAAGCCGGTAAGGCGGAGAACGCCACGCTGGTCTACGGCGGCAACCCACATCTGTTCCCGTACGAGCATAACGAAGGCCAGTTCCAGGTCTATGTGCCGCTGCACGATGCGACCTTCGCCTTCCAGCCAGACTGGCCTGCGCTGACCAACCTGAATATCGAGCTTAACTTTATCAATGCCGGCCTGTGGATGAAGGCGGATAAAGCGGCGCTCGGTGGCGTAACCGCCAGCAATCTCGACGCGGCGATTCCGGACTACGCCAAAGAGAAATTGCTGATTGATGCTGATATCAATGGCCCAGGCAAAGCCGTCGGCCCGTATTTCCAGCAGACGCCGCTCGACAAATCTCTCGGCGCGACCCTTGAAGAACTCCAGCTTGATGGCGATGTGAGCGCCCGCTTACATCTAGATATTCCGCTGGACGGTGAGCTGGTAAAAGCGACCGGGAACGTTGCGCTGAACAACAACAGCCTGTTTATCAAACCGCTCGACAGCACGCTGCATAACCTCAAAGGTCGCTTTAGTTTCGATAACGGTAACCTGACGAGCGAGCCGCTGACCGCGACCTGGTTCAATCAGCCGCTTAACGTTGATTTCACCACCAAAGAGGGCGACAAATCCTATCAGGTGGGCGTCAACATGCAGGCGGACTGGCAGCCGGCGAAAACGGGTGTGCTGCCAAAACAGCTTAACGACGCGCTTAAAGGCAGCGTGCCGTGGAAAGGTAACGTCGCCATTGAACTGCCGTATCACGGCAGCGCAACCTACAAGGTCGGCATCACCAGCGATCTGCAAAATGTGAGCAGTAGCTTACCGCCTCCGGCAGATAAAGCGGCGGGTAAACCGCTGCCCGTGAAGCTCAACGTCGACGGGAACTTACATAGCTTTGACCTGACCGGTAACGTCGGGCCAGAAAACCATCTCAATAGCCGCTGGCTGCTGGGGAAAAAGCTGACGCTGGAGAGCGCTATCTGGGCTTCGGATAGCCGGACGATTCCGCCGCTGCCGCAAACGCCGGGCGTTGAATTGAATATGCCGCCAATGGACGGTGCGCAGTGGTTGGCGCTGTTCCAGCACGGCGCGGCCGATGGCGTAAGCTCTGCGGCTGCGTTCCCGCAGAACGTCACGCTGCGCACCCCGTCACTGACCTTTGCGGGCCAGCAGTGGAATAACCTGAGCGTGGTGTCTCAGCCGACGGTAGACGGCACCCGTGTGGAAGCTCAGGGGCGTGAAATTAACGCCAGCCTGACGATGAAAAACCACGCGCCTTGGCAGGCCGCCGTGCGCTATCTCTACTACAACCCATCAGCGAACCCGCTGGCGCAGGCCGCCTCAAGCGAGATGACCAGCATCACCGCTGCCAGCAGCGCCATCGATTTCCGCGGCTGGCCTGATCTGCAGTTGCGCTGCGCCGAATGTTGGCTGTGGGGGCAGAAGTATGGCCGTATCGACGGTGATTTCAACGTCAAGGGCGACACCTTAACCCTCGCTAATGGATTGGTAGATACCGGCTTTGGTCGCTTAACTGCCGATGGCGTGTGGGTGAACTCGCCTTCCGGGCAGCGCACCTCGCTGAAAGGCAAAATTCATGGCAACAAGATTGATGATGCCACGGCTTTCTTCGGGGTTTCGACGCCGATTCGCGATTCTTCCGTTGATGTAGACTACGATTTACATTGGCGCGATAAACCGTGGCAGCCGGACGTCGCTTCGCTTAACGGCATTCTGAAATCGCACGTTGGCAAAGGGCAGTTCACCGATCTTTCGACCGGACATGCCGGGCAACTGCTGCGTCTGTTGAGCGTTGATGCGCTGCTGCGTAAGCTGCGCTTTGACTTTAGCGACACCTTTAGTGAAGGCTTCTACTTTGACTCCATCCGCAGCACCGCGTGGATCAAAGACGGCGTACTGAACACGGATGATACGCTGGTGGACGGCCTGGAGGCGGATATCGCCATGAAAGGGTCGGTCAACCTGGTGCGCCGCGAGCTGGATATGGAAGCTATCGTTGCGCCGGAAATTTCGGCGACGGTCAGCGTAGCGACGGCGTTCGCAGTGAACCCGATTATTGGTGCCGCGGTATTTGCCGCGACCAAAGTGCTGGGGCCGCTGTGGAACAAAGTGTCGATACTACGCTATCGCATCACCGGCCCGATTGATAAGCCACAAATTAACGAAGTGCTGCGCCAGGCGCGCAGCGACAAAAAGCCATGATTTGACGCAAGCCTTGAATTGCCTCAATGTCATAAGACAAACACCCGGAATACCGGCCCGAAATGCGTGTGGCGCGCGGGCCATTAACGAGTAGCGAAATAATGAGTCTAAACCTGGTAAGTGAACAATTGCTGGCAGCGAACGGCCTGAACCATCAGGATCTGTTCGCCATTCTTGGTCAACTCACGGAGCGTCGTCTGGACTATGGCGATCTCTATTTTCAGTCCAGCTACCACGAATCCTGGGTTTTAGAAGATCGCATCATTAAAGATGGTTCTTACAATATCGACCAGGGCGTTGGGGTGCGTGCGGTGAGCGGTGAGAAAACCGGCTTCGCCTATGCCGACCAGATTAGCCTGCTGGCGCTGGAACAGAGCGCGCAGGCAGCGCGTACCATCGTGCGCGATGCCGGTAACGGTAAAGTGCAGACGCTGGGGGCGGTAGAACATCCTGCGCTCTATACCTCGCTGGACCCGCTGCAAAGCATGACCCGCGAAGAGAAGCTGGATATTCTGCGCCGCGTTGACAGCGTCGCGCGTGCGGCGGACAGCCGCGTGCAGGAAGTGACGGCGAGCCTGACCGGTGTCTATGAACTGATTCTGGTTGCCGCGACCGACGGTACACTGGCCGCCGACGTGCGTCCGCTGGTACGCCTGTCGGTTAGCGTGCAGGTGGAAGAGGACGGTAAACGCGAGCGCGGCGCCAGCGGCGGCGGCGGTCGTTTTGGCTATGACTATTTCCTTGCCGACCTCGACGGTGAAGTGCGCGCTGATGCCTGGGCGAAAGAAGCGGTGCGCATGGCGCTGGTAAACCTCTCTGCGGTTGCTGCGCCTGCGGGTACGCTGCCGGTCGTGCTGGGCGCAGGCTGGCCGGGCGTACTGCTGCACGAAGCGGTCGGCCACGGTCTGGAAGGCGACTTCAACCGTCGCGGTACTTCGGTCTTCAGCGGCCAGATGGGCCAGCTGGTGGCCTCTGAACTCTGTACTATCGTTGATGATGGCACGATGTCTGACCGTCGCGGCTCCGTAGCGATCGACGATGAGGGGACGCCGGGTCAGTACAACGTGCTGATCGAAAACGGGATCCTCAAAGGCTATATGCAGGACAAACTTAACGCGCGTCTGATGGGCGTTGCGCCTACCGGTAACGGCCGTCGCGAATCCTACGCGCACCTGCCGATGCCGCGTATGACCAACACCTACATGCTGGCCGGGAAATCCACGCCGCAGGAGATCATTGAATCCGTCGAGTACGGCCTCTACGCGCCAAACTTTGGCGGCGGCCAGGTGGATATCACCTCCGGTAAGTTTGTCTTCTCCACCTCGGAAGCCTACCTGATTGAAAATGGTAAGGTGACCAAGCCGGTGAAAGGGGCGACGCTGATTGGCTCCGGCATCGAAACCATGCAGCAGGTTTCCATGGTGGGTAACGATCTTAAGCTGGATAACGGCGTGGGCGTCTGTGGCAAAGAAGGCCAGAGCCTGCCGGTTGGCGTCGGCCAGCCAACTCTGAAAGTGGACAATTTAACGGTGGGCGGCACCGCCTGATCTGAAAAAAATGCACCCCATTATGAGGTGCATTGATGTCTGTTTTGTAGGCCGGATAAGCAAAGCGCCATCCGGCAATGCGCTGCGTTCTGCCGGATGGCGCTTTGCTTATCCGGCCTACGACTATTCCTTCCTTCTTCCCCGCATTCCCTGAAACAGCCTCGCCACTTCCACAAAATAGTCGGTCAGATAGTTAATACAGACCTGCACCTTCAACGGCAGCTTGTCTTTTTCGGTATACAGCGCGTACACCGGGCGCGGATCGGACTGATAGCGCGGGAATAAGATCTCCAGTTCACCGCTGTTGATCTCATTGATCACCCACATCAGCGGCACGTAGGCAATGCCCGCACCAGCAACCAGCCAGCGGGAAATGGTCATAGGATCGTTAGTGACAAATCGCCCTTCTGGCAGCAGCTTGGTAGAAAGCCCTTCAGGAGCGATCAGCTCAAATTCGTTATCCGGACGCACGCTGTACTCCAGCCACGAATGGTTGCTGAGGTCCGCCGGCTTTTCGGGCACGCCATACTGCGCGAGGTATTTCTTCGACGCGCAGACGACCATCGGCATGCTGCCCAGGCGTCGGGAGAAGAGGCTGGAATCCTGCAGCGCGCCCACGCGGATCACCACGTCCAGGCCGTCGGCAATCAGGTCCGGTGCCGGAATACCCGTCACCAGATTCACGGTTAATCCTGGATACTCTTTCAGCATCTCCGCCGTCATGGCGGCGAGGACATTTTGTGCCATAGTTGAAGAACAACCAATGCGCAGCGTACCAATTGGCGTGTTGTTAAAGGCGTAAAGCTGCTCGTGAACATCCTGAACTTCGAACAGCATACGGCGGCAGCCCTGGTAGTAAATTTTACCGGCTTCGGTTAAGCCAATGCTGCGAGTACTCCGGTTAAGCAGTTTGACCTGCAGCTCATCTTCCAGTTTAGAGACAGTCTGGCTGATGGACGAAACGCTCATTTGTAGCTGGCGCGCCGCGGCGGTAAAGGAGCCTTGCTCGACCACTTTGGCAAACACCGACATCCGTTTTAGTCGTTCCATTGTTCACTCTGGCTTAAAAGTGATTTGCATCACACTATGTAGATAAGGCGATAACAGTTACGTTAAAATACTGTTAGCTGAATAATTAAAGTTCCAATCTCACCTGCACGCTAGTCTAGTAAGGTCAACATGAGCCTGTTTCCTGTCATCGTGATTTTCGGTCTCTCATTCCCGCCGATTTTCTTTGAGCTGCTCTTATCGCTCGCCATTTTTTGGTTGGTGCGTCGCGTGCTGACGCCGACCGGGATCTACGACTTTGTCTGGCATCCTGCGTTGTTCAACACCGCACTGTACTGCTGCCTGTTTTATCTAATATCACGTTTGTTCGTCTGAGGTAGATGTGAAAACACTAACAAGAAAAATCTCCCGCACCGCTATTACGGTGATACTGGTCATCCTGGCGTTCATCGCAATTTTCCGCGCCTGGGTCTATTACACCGAATCTCCGTGGACGCGCGATGCGCGTTTTAGCGCGGACGTTGTCGCCATTGCCCCTGACGTTTCCGGCCTGATTACCGACGTACAGGTCAAGGATAACCAACTGGTTAGCAAAAATCAGGTGCTGTTTATCATTGACCAGCCACGCTACAAGAAGGCGCTGGAAGAGGCTGACGCTGACGTTGCCTATTACAAAGCGCTGGCCGATGAAAAAAGTCGTGAGGCCGGGCGTCGTAATAAGCTGGGCGTCATCGCGATGTCGCGCGAAGAGATTGACCAATCCAATAACGTTCTGCAAACCGTGCTGCACCAGCTTGCTAAAGCGCAGGCGACCCGCGATCTGGCGCGCCTTGATCTTGATCGTACGGTGATCCGTGCCCCGGCAGATGGCTGGGTGACTAACCTCAACGTCTATGCCGGTGAGTTTATCACCCGCGGCTCGACGGCGGTGGCGCTGGTCAAACAGCACTCCTTCTACGTGATGGCTTACCTTGAAGAGACCAAGCTCTCAAGCGTACGTCCGGGCTACCGTGCCGAAATTACCCCGCTGGGCAGCAACCATGTGATTAAAGGTACCGTCGATAGCTTCGCGGCCGGCGTGACTAACGCCAGCAGCAGCGTCGACAGCAAAGGGATGGCGACCATCGACTCCAACCTTGAATGGGTTCGTCTGGCCCAGCGTGTGCCGGTGCGTATTCGTCTGGATGAAGAGACGGGCAACCTGTGGCCTGCAGGTACTACCGCCACGGTGGTCATTACCGGTGAGAAAGATCGCGATGCCAGCCGCATGAGCTTCTTCCAGAAGCTGGCGCTGCGCCTGCGTGAGTTCGGTTAATCGCCATGGGCATTTTTAGTATTGCCAACCAGCACATTCGCTTCGCCGTCAAACTGGCGTGCGCGGTGGTGCTGGCGCTGTTTGTCGGCTTTCACTTTCAGCTTGAAACGCCCCGCTGGGCGGTACTGACTGCCGCCATCGTGGCGGCTGGCCCGGCCTTTGCCGCCGGTGGGGAACCCTATGCAGGGGCGATCCGCTATCGCGGGATGCTGCGTATTGTCGGCACCTTTATCGGCTGTATTGCCGCGCTGGTGATTATCATCACCATGATTCGCGCACCGCTGCTGATGCTGCTGGTCTGCAGTATCTGGGCTGGTTTCTGTACCTGGATTTCGTCGCTGGTGCGCGTTGAAAACTCCTACGCCTGGGGGCTATCCGGCTACACGGCGCTGATTATCGTCATCACTATTCAGGCTGAACCGCTGCTGACGCCGCAGTTTGCCGTCGAGCGCTGCAGCGAGATTGTGCTGGGGATTATCTGTGCGATCGTCGCCGATCTCCTGTTTTCGCCGCGATCGATCAAAAAAGAGATCGATAACGAGCTCGACGGTATCCTTATCGATCAATATCGCCTGATGCAACTGTGTATTAAGCACGGCGACAGTGATGAAATGGACAAAGCCTGGCTGGCGCTGCTGCGTCGTACGGCGGCGCTGGAAGGGATGCGTGGCAACCTGAATATGGAGTCTTCGCGCTGGGCGTGGGCTAATCGCCGCCTGAAGGCGCTGAACACCGTTTCGCTGACCATGGTGACCCAGGCCTGTGAAACCTTCATCATGCAAAACTCGCGTCCTGAGTTGGTCACCGACGCCTATCGCGAACTGTTCGAAGAGCCAGTTGAAACGGTGCAGGATGTTCATCGTCAGCTTAAACGGATGCGCCGGGTGCTGGCGTGGACCGGCGAGCACGATACACCGGTAACGATTTACAGTTGGGTGGGGGCCGCGACGCGCTATCTGCTGCTTAAGCGCGGGGTGATTGGCAATGCCAAAATCAGCGCCCGTGAAGAAGAAATTCTGCAAAGTGAAGTGGTGGTGCGTCCGGAATCCGCCGAGCGTCACCACGCGATGATTAACTTCTGGCGTACCACGCTCTCCTGTGCGCTTGGCATTCTGTTCTGGCTGTGGACCGGCTGGACTTCCGGCAGTGGGGCGATGGTGATGATCGCCGTGGTCACTTCGCTGGCGATGCGCCTGCCGAATCCGCGCATGGTGGCGATAGACTTTATCTACGGCACCATCGCAGCGCTGCCGCTGGGGGCGCTCTATTTCCTGATTATCATTCCCGCGACCCAGCAAAGCATGCTGCTGCTGTGTATCAGCCTGGCGGTGATGTGCTTCTTTATCGGTATTGAAGTGCAAAAACGGCGGCTGGGCTCGATGGGGGCGCTGGCCAGTACCATCAACATTCTGGTGCTGGATAACCCGATGACCTTCCACTTCAGCCAGTTTCTCGATAGCGCGTTAGGGCAGATTGTCGGCTGCTTCATGGCGTTTATCGTCATTTTGCTGATCCGCGATAACTCCCGCCTGCGTACCGGGCGCGTGCTGCTGAACCAGTTTGTGTTTGCGGCGGTGTCAGCGATGACCACCAATATGGCGCGTCGGAAAGAGAACCACCTGCCGGGGCTCTATCAGCAGCTGTTCTTGCTGCTGAACAAGTTCCCCGGTGATATCGCCAAGTTCCGCCTGGCACTGACGCTGATTATTGCGCACCAGCGCCTGCGCGATGCACCTATTCCGGTGAATGACGATCTGTCGGCGTTTCACCGCCAGCTGCGCCGCACGGCTGACAAGGTGATCTCTGCCAGCAGCGATGACAAACGCCGATACTACTTCACGCGCTTGCTGGAAGAATTGGGAGTTTATCAGGAAAAACTGCGGGTCTGGGAAGCGCCTGAACAGGTAACCCAGCCGGTCGAACGGCTGGTGTCGATGCTGCATAAATATCAGGGTGCACTAACGAGCAGTTAAGCGTTTTCCCGGGGCCGCTGCGCTCGTCCTGGCTACAAATTGCAGGTAGCCCGGACGAGCGCAGCGGCCCCGGGAGCCTTACCACCACGCCGCGCGATGCGCTCCTAACGGCATGGCCGGCAGCGCAAACGCCATCGGCGTCTGTTCCAGTTCCAGCGCACTGTTAAAATAGCGCAGCTCGCCAAATGGCCCCTGCTCGGTCACCATACAACGGGTAATCGCCGCTTCGCTCGGTGGCGCAATAGTCTGATAATCCGCCATCCTTCCCAACTGCTGTAGCCACGTCGCCGTCCGGCACAATGACACATCTACACGCCATGCACCGCCTTCATTACGCTGACGCTCCAGCGCCATCAACACGCCAAGCGTGGCGAGATAGCCGCTGAGATAATCATTCGGATAGGTTGGCCCCAGCGCCGGCTGGCCCGCGCCGCCCTGTGCCACCGCCATACCGGTCACGGTCTGAGCAAGCTGCTCGAAGCCAGGCCGCGATTTCCACGGCCCACGGTGGCCGTAGCAGTTCAGGTTAACCGTAATGATTTGGGGATTGATCTGCGCCATCTCTTCATCGCTCAGACCATAGCGGGCGAGCGCACCGGGACGATAGCTTTGCACAAACACATCGCCCTCGCGGACAAGCTTCGCCGCCGTCTCGCGACCTTCGGTAGTGGAGAGTTCCAGATATGCGTTCCGTTTGCCGTGGTTGGTATCAACGTCGAACGGCAAAATACGCGGGCGATAGGGGGATGAGAGGTGCAGCACATCGGCGCCCATCTGCGCCAGTCCGCGGGTTGCCGTTGGCCCGGCGATCACATGAGTGGCGTCCAGCACGCGCAGCGACTTCAGCACCCGTGGTGTATCGTAACGGCGTGCTTTCGGTGCGCTATCGGTCAACCGCGTCAGGCGAATCAGCGGCTCCTGGCTCACCGCCAGCCCCTGCGGATGTGCCAGCCACTCTTCACGACTGCGGGCAATAGCGGCGCACAGCCCGGCGTCGGCAATGGTCTGCTCCAGCTTTTGCGCCTCCCATTTCGCCACGGTCTGCGCTACGCGGCTACGGTTATTGGGCACGTCGAGAATATCCAGAATGCCATCACGCAAACGCGGATAGCCGCCGTGCAGGAAAATCCAGCGGTTGTCGGCGGTGAGATAGAAATCGGTGGTAGGGTAGTCCGGGTCGTTGTACTGCCAGTTATAGCCGTACTGCTGCTGGAAGGTGACCGCGTGGGTTGAGGCCGCCGCGCTATGGCAATCGACGGTAATCTTCTGCTGTTTGCCCCGCAGTACGTCGAGCATCAGCCCCTGTAGCGCTAGCGCAGAGGCGGCCGCTTCTCCGATAGCAAACGGTGTTGGATAGACCGGTTCTGTGCCGGTGAACATCACCCGATCGCTTGCCAGATGTGCTAGCCCAAGCTCATGGCACAGTTTCTCAAAAACAGGATATTCACGTTTCACCGCAGGCTCCTTTCCGTTAATAAGACTATCGTTATTCTGACAACTATTAAGCCAAAAGCGATAGCTATACTTAGATATACACTTGATCCTTCAAGCCGCCTCGGCGTTGGCTGCGCTCGCTCACCCCAGTCACTTACTTTAGTAAGCTCCTGGGGATTCACTCGCTTGCCGCCTTGATGCAACTTGAATGATTTTGTGT
Organism: Kluyvera sp. 142486; assembly: GCF_046569695.1. Lineage (NCBI taxonomy): Bacteria > Pseudomonadati > Pseudomonadota > Gammaproteobacteria > Enterobacterales > Enterobacteriaceae > Kluyvera > Kluyvera sp. 142486. Next base: position 180,939 of record NZ_JBKHUI010000006.1, on the reverse strand, counting down.
ATAGAAACACTTTTCAGGAGGGTGTAATGACCACGCAAGCATGGCAGGACAACGATCTCTTTCAAACGGGCTACCTGGTGAACGGCGAATGGCATCAGCTCAACACCACCTTTGATGTGCTCAACCCCGCGACAGGCGAGGTCGTCGCCAAAGTCGCGAAGGCCGGAAAACAGGAGACGGAACAGGCGATTGCCGCCGCCGCTCGTGCGTTCCCACTCTGGCGGGCGAAAACGGCGAAGGCACGCTCTGAGCTGCTGTATCGCTGGTACCAGCTCATCATCGAACATAAAAGCTGGCTGGCGAAGCTGATGACCATCGAACAGGGCAAACCGCTGAAAGAGGCTGAGGGCGAGGTGGACTACGCGGCGAGCTTTATTCAGTGGTTTGCCGAACAGGGGAAACGGGCCAACGGCGAGATAATTCCGCCAGCGAAACCGGGCTCACGCATTCTGGCGACCCGCGAGCCTATCGGCGTGGTAGCGGCGATTACGCCGTGGAACTTCCCGATGGCGATGCTCACCCGCAAGCTTGGTCCGGCGCTGGCGGCTGGCTGTACTGGGGTAATTAAACCCGCCAATAACACGCCACTGTGCGCCTTCGCACTGCTGGCGCTGGCGAAGAAAGCGGGGATCCCGGACGGGGTGTTGAACGCTGTGGCGGGGAATACGCAGGAGATTAGCGACGCGATTATGGCCAGCCATGAAGTGCGCAAAATTTCCTTTACCGGCTCAACCTCGGTGGGCAAAACGCTGGTGCGTAACGCTGCGGAAACCATGAAGAAAGTTTCCATGGAGCTCGGCGGCAACGCGCCATATATCGTCTTTGAAGACGCGGATATTGACGCCGCCGTTCAGGGGGCCATCGCCAATAAGTTCCGCAACGCTGGACAGGTGTGCGTGAGCGTGAACCGTTTTTATATTCACGATAGCGTGTATGAGCGCTTCGTCAGCCAGCTTGCTGCCGCCGTGAAGGCGCTGAAGGTGGGGAACGGACTGGATGACGGCGTGATCGTGGGGCCATTGATTGAGGCTGCAGCCGTTAAAAAAGTACGTGAACACGTTGAGGACGCCGTAGCGAAAGGAGCCAAAGTGCTGGCTGGTGGGCAGCCGCATGCGTTGGGCGGTAACTTCTGGCAGCCGACCGTGCTGGGCGACTGTCAGGAAAAAATGCTGCTGGCGCAGGAGGAGACGTTTGGCCCGCTGGCGGCCTGTTTCCGTTTTAGCGATGAAGATGAAGTTATTCAGCGCGCGAATAATACACCTTACGGCCTGGCGGCCTATTTCTACACCCAGAACCTGTCTCGCGTCTTCCGCGTCTCGCAGGCGCTGGAGAGCGGCATGATTGGCATTAACGAATGTGCCGTTTCAACTGAGTTAGGGCCGTTTGGCGGCGTGAAGGAGTCGGGGCTTGGGCGCGAAGGTTCAGTGCTGGGGCTGGAAGAGTACCTCGAGGTGAAAACGCTGCACATTGGGGGACTTTAGTCTGTTGAATAGGGGAGAGGGCGTAAGATGAAAATCTATACTTTTGATTTTGACGAGATAGAGGATCAGGGCGATTTTTATCGGGAGTTCGCCCGTCTTTTTGCCCTCGATCGTGAGTCGATTCGCGATCTGGACGCGCTCTGGAACGTGGTGACCGGCAATGTAATACCGCTGCCGCTGGAGATTGAATTCCTGCACATGGACGATAAGCAGCGCCGACGCTACGGCGCGCTGATTCTGCTATTTGATGAAGCGGAAGAAGAGCTGGAAGGGATGCTGCGCTTTAACGTTTCTCGCGGATAAAAAAAGCCCTCGCCGAAAAGCGAGGGCAAGTCGTCGGACAAGACGACGAGGGTTTATTTGTACAGCTCAGCCGTAGCGTGCGAGCTGTCGCCGGTACGGGCTTCGATAATGCGGTAGCTGCTAGCGCCTTCTTTCTCTGCTTTTGCGGCTAACTGGCTGCGCATATCCATTGGGTCGCTACCTATCTGTGAAACGGAAACGGTGCCGATGGACTGTAGGTTCTGTGCCTGGTCTGCGTTCACCTGATGTACTGCGGCGCTTGCGCCGAAAGAGAGTACGGATGCCAGACCAAGGGATGCGATGATAATTGCGCTTTTCATATTCTTTACTCCTCACCTTATTGTGCAGCGGTGAGAGGATGCTGATGCTTATTCCTGGGACCGCTGGGGATATTTTTTACTTAATACCGACGTACTGCGTCTTATTTATAAAGTTCAGCCGTTGCATGCCAGCGATCGCCAGTACGCGCTTCAATGATGCGGTAAGACGATGCACCTTGTTCTTCCGCTTTCTTGTTCAGCATCTCATGCATATCCATCGGGGTTGAACCGACGGAACCAATGGAAACGGTGCCGATTGACTGACGGGTTTGTGCCTGGTCGCTGTTGATAGAATCAGCGGCAAAAGCGCCAAACGAGATAACGGATAGGATGCTCAGAGCGGCAACGGTAGTTTTGATTTTCATGATACTCACCTCGTCGAATTTTTTTGGAAGGCCTTTGTTTTGTGACCCTCATCACGAAATCAAGTATACACTAATCACATGAAATATTAATACCCGGCTAATTGTTTCTCGTGTAATTACTTGTCAGGAATCGTCATTTTTAGAACATATACGTATAAAAAAACGCATATTTTGGCAAAGCTGTGGGCTAATAATGCGTAAAATCAAAAAGATAGGATAATTTGATGTTTTGTGCGCTTAAGTCGGGATATATTCACTGTATCTATGTAATGATGTGAAGAATCGCACTAAATGTTAACGAAACGGCAGTGAAAACGGCGGGGCGTTGGCGGGAAAACAGACTCCTCCGGAAGAACCAGAGGAGTATCACGAGGGATTACAGTTCCTGTTCGAACAGAACCTGAATGGCCTCGTAGAGATCTTTAACAGTGAAACCTCGAGCAGGCGTAGTGAAGATCGTGTCATCGCCGGCAATGCTGCCGAGAATACCTTCTGCTTTGCCCAGCGAGTCCAGCAGTCGCGCGATCAACTGCGCCGCACCAGGGCTGGTATGAATGACGACGACGGCATCGTTGTAGTCAATATCCAGAACCAGGTTTTTCAGCGGGCTGGTGGTGGTTGGCACGCCCAGCTCAGCCGGCAGGCAGTAAACCATCTCCATTTTGGCGTTGCGGGTACGCACTGCGCCAAACTTCGTCAGCATACGGGAGACTTTGGACTGGTTGATATTATCGAAGCCTTCTTCCTGTAAGGCCTGAACAATTTCGCCCTGAGAGCTAAATTTTTCTTCCTTCAGTAATGCTTTAAAGGCTTTAACTAATTCTTCTTGTTTAGTGGAACTTCGCATAAGTCACCTGACTATGGTGGTGAAATTAACATTATTATGCATATAGGTGAATTTTTATGCAAAACAATTTATCCCAAGAGGCTAGGCCAAATAGAGAAAGGCGGGATTTTAGCAAAAATTAGACCTAAGAAACATGCCTATATCACGGGATCCAAATAAGTTAAAAGTAAATGAATTGTTATTAAATTGCTGTTGTTTTACGCAACATGCTGAGTATATTGTAATCGATAGTTGATGAAAGTTTGGTTTCGTAGATAGACCTTTTTCTGGGAGTAGTGCGGTAACGCCAGCAATGCTGCTGGAGACTCCGCATTCTGTAAGCAATTATATTGTAATTAATTACCTTGTGAATTAAGGTCGCCGCAACGGAGTAACAACAGGTATCTCTTGCGTCGGTTATGCGGTCCACGACAGGTTATTACCTGAATGTCATTAACCATAATAAGGAGTTTAGGATGAAAGTCGCAGTCCTTGGTGCCGCCGGCGGTATTGGCCAGGCGCTTGCCCTACTACTAAAGACCCAACTGCCTTCAGGTTCAGAACTCTCCCTCTATGATATTGCCCCCGTCACGCCTGGCGTGGCTGTCGATCTCAGCCATATTCCTACTGATGTGAACATCAAAGGTTTCTCTGGTGAAGATGCGACGCCTGCGCTGGAAGGGGCGGATGTTGTCCTGATCTCTGCTGGGGTAGCACGTAAGCCCGGTATGGATCGCTCCGATCTGTTCAACGTTAACGCCGGGATTGTCAAAAACCTGGTGCAACAAATCGCTAAAACCGCGCCTAAAGCCTGCATTGGTATCATTACCAACCCGGTCAACACCACCGTGGCGATCGCCGCTGAGGTGCTGAAAAAGGCGGGTGTGTACGACAAAAATAAACTGTTCGGCGTGACCACGCTGGATATCATCCGCTCCAATACCTTCGTCGCTGAACTGAAAGGTAAAAAATGCGGCGACGTCGAGGTCCCGGTTATCGGCGGCCACTCTGGCGTCACGATTCTTCCTTTATTGTCGCAAATCCCAGGGGTCAGTTTCTCCGAGCAGGAAGTTAATGACCTGACCAAGCGTATCCAGAATGCGGGTACCGAAGTGGTGGAAGCCAAAGCCGGCGGCGGGTCAGCTACGCTCTCCATGGGCCAGGCCGCAGCGCGCTTTGGGCTGTCTCTGGTTCGCGCCTTGCAGGGCGAGAAAGGGGTGGTTGAGTGCGCCTATGTTGAAGGCGACGGCGAATACGCCCGCTTCTTCTCACAGCCGCTGCTGCTGGGCAAAAATGGGATTGAAGAACGTCAGTCTATTGGCAAACTGAGCGCTTACGAACAGCAGGCGCTGGAAGGGATGCTGGATACGCTGAGAAAAGATATTCAGCTTGGTGAAGATTTTATTAACAAATAAGATCTGAGCGCTGAATATAACAAAGGGGCCGATGGCCCCTTTGCTTTTGGTTATTTAGTTCGACGCCGGATATTCCTGAATCGTCACCTGCATCGTCAGCTTCTTATCTTCACGCATCACCACCACCGGGATTACTGAACCTGGGCGGATCTCCGCGACCTGGTCCATGGTTTCCAGTGCGGAAACTGCCGGTTTACCGTTCACCGAGATAATCACATCGTTATTCTGAATACCTGCCTGCGCGGCCGGGCCGTCCGGGGCGATTTCGTTAACCACAATCCCCTGAATCTGATCGATAGCGCCGCCCTGCGCGCGCAGCGGCGCAATTTCACGGCCGCTAATGCCGATAAAGCCACGGATTACGCGACCGTCCCGGATGAGCTTATCCATAATTTTGGTCGCCAGCTGGAACGGGATGGCAAAGCTCAACCCTTCCGGCGTCTCGCCGTCGTTGCTCTTATCGAAAGAGAGGGTGTTGATACCCATCAGTTCGCCCAGCGAGTTAACCAGCGCGCCGCCGGAGTTACCGTGGTTGATGGAGGCATCGGTTTGCAGGAAGTTCTGTCGGCCGCTTGGGTTCAGGCCGATACGACCGGTGGCGCTAATAATCCCCTGGGTGATGGTCTGACCGAGGTTATAAGGGTTACCGATAGCCAGCACCACGTCGCCGATGTGCGGTACGCGGGTCGGGTTAATCGGAATCACCGGCAGACCGCCGGTGGCGTTAATTTTGAGTACCGCGAGGTCGGTCAGGCTATCGGAGCCAACCAGCAGCGCTTCAAACACCCGGCCGTCCTGCAGGGCGACGATAATCTGGTCCGCATCGTTGATCACATGCTTGTTGGTAATGATGTATCCGCGCTGATCCATAATCACGCCGGAGCCGAGCGTTTTAATCTCCAGTTGACTGTGGGTGCTACTGTTCAGGCTGCGGTTATAGACGTTAACCACCGCAGGCGCGGCACGGCGCACCGCTGAATTATAGCTGGCAGGCGTTTCGTCCGTGCTGCTAAAGCGCTGAGTGGCTAATGGATTCCACTGGCGCAGAGAGGGGACGGTCACAATCAATATGCCGCCAACCAGTAAACCTAGTGCGACGGAACGTAAGAGCTTTAGAAGCATGATACAGGCATCGTTGATGAGGAAACTGGGCGAAGCATACCACGAGTTCACCGTATACACTTCATCCTTCAAGCCGTCTCTGCGTTGGCTGCGTTCATTCACCCCAGTCACGTACTTATGTACGCTCCTGGGGGTCATTCACTTGCCGCCTTGATACAACTTGAATGATTTTGTGTATAAGGCCATACCCGATTTCCGAGGATTAGCGCATAAGCAGGTAAATGCTCTCGTTACCGCGCATAACGTTGAGTGCAATCACCGCTGGTTTGGTTTCCAGCACCTTACGCAGTTCGGCAATCGAAGTCGTCTGCTCACGGTTGATGCCGATAATGACGTCATCTTTATGCAGACCCACCTGAGCGGCCGGGCTGCCTTTCTCGACGTTGGAAATCACCACCCCTTTGGTGCCGCTTTTCGCCTGACCATCGCTCAGGGTTGCCCCTTCCAGCGCGGGGATAATCAGCTGGGCGCTGGCGGTGGACGAGGTGCTCTTATCCAGCGTGACTTCAACTTCCAGCGGTTTGCCGTCGCGCAGCAGGCCCAGCTTCACCTTCGAACCCGGTTCGGTCGTGGCAATGCGGGAGCGCAGTTCGGCGAAGCTGTTCAGCGGCTTACCGTTCAGGCTGGTGATCACGTCACCGGATTTAATGCCGGCTTTAGCTGAGCCTGAGTTTGGCAGCACTTCGCTGACGAAGGCGCCGCGCTGCACGTCAAGATTAAACGCTTTCGCGATATCGGCGGTCATTTCCATACCGCGGATGCCCAGCAGGCCGCGTTTGATTTCACCAAATTGAATCAGCTGCTGTGCCAGGGTCTGCGCCATATTGCTTGGGATGGCAAAACCGATGCCTATGCTGCCGCCGCCGGGCGCCAGAATAGCGGTATTGATGCCAATCAGTTCGCCGTTCAGGTTGAGCAGCGCGCCGCCGGAGTTACCGCGGTTAATGGCGGCATCGGTCTGAATAAAGTTTTCCAGCCCTTCAAGATTCAGGCCGCTACGACCCAGCGCCGAGACAATCCCGGAGGTCACGGTCTGACCAAGACCAAATGGGTTGCCGACGGCGACCGCGAAATCACCGACTCGCAGGTTATCGGAGTTGGCAATCGCAATTTGCGTCAGGTGGCTGGCTTTCTGGATTTGCAGCAGGGCGATGTCGCTTTGGTCGTCGCTGCCGATAAGCTTGGCTTCAAATTCGCGGCCATCGTTAAGCTGGACGCTGATCTTCTGTGCGTCGCTCACCACATGGTTGTTGGTCAGCACGTAGCCTTTGATGGCATCGATGATGACCCCGGAGCCCAGTCCTTCAAACTGCTGGGTGGGTTCATTGGCCGGGTTACTACCATCATCGCCAAAGAATTTCTTCAGCTCATCCGGAACCTGCTGATTCACCGGCGCGGTACCCTCAACCTTCACGCTCACCACGGCGGGCAGCACTTTCTCCAGCATCGGCGCGAGGCTTGGCAAGGCACCCTGGCCAGGAACCTGCGTAGGCAGCGAGGCCAGTACCGGAGCGGGTACGGCGAGTGATAACCCGATGCTTAACGCCAGTGCACTTAACAGTAAAGTCGATTTCTTCATTGATGCTGGCCCTCATGACCCTGTATGCAAGGACAATACTTCCCGAAAAGACTGATGTTATTGAAGTAAATATAGTCGGCGTGAGCAGAAGAGGACGGGCGCAAATGATGCGCCCGTGAAATATTTATGGAATGCAGATTAATCGCGTTTTGCGCTGCCGCGCAGCAGGCCGGATGCGCCGTCAGAATAGTCGCGCGGCATCTGAACCGGTGCCTGGTCGTTACCCGCTTCGGATTCGGCCAGACGGTTACGGAACGGGTTGGCGTCTGGAGACATGCCCGGCAGCAGGTTGCTGGAGCTTTTCGCCATGTGCTGATAAATCTGGCGGTAGTCGTCTGCCATGTTATCAAGCAGTTCCGCGCTGCGGGCGAAATGGCTGACCAGCTCTTCGCGATACTCTTCCAGCTCGGCTTTGTTTTTCTCCAGCTCGTACTGCAACGCCTGCTGCTGACGTAATTTGCTATTACCAAAACGCATGGCCACGGCACCGATGATGATACCGACAACTAACCCAATTAGCGCGTATTCCCAGGTCATGAACATCTCCCGTTGTTTTATAGTTCCATAGGGTATTGGCAGCTTCGGCAGCTCCATGCCAGCGCCCGATAGTGCCACTATAACCGCTAATCCCGTAGAAGTGGAATCCTGACGCATCATCGCGTAGTGTAGAACGGACTTTTTTTAGTCAATCGTGAAGTAAGACATACCGGTTTTCAAAGGAATAACAATTAGATCATGCGAAGCCAGTCCCCCACATCGCGCTATCTTCAGGCTCTTGAAGAGGGCAGTCATCAACCCGATGACGTTCAACGTGAGGCGGTCAACCGCCTCGACACTATTTACCAGGAACTGCAAAACAAAACGCCCGCACCTGCACCTGCCTCGGGTGGTGGCCTGCGCGCGCGCTTTGGTAAGCTGCTGGGTAAGAAAGAGACTGACACCCCGCATGCGGTGCGCGGCCTTTATATGTGGGGCGGCGTCGGGCGCGGCAAAACCTGGCTGATGGATATGTTCTATCAGAGTCTGCCGGGCACGCGTAAACAGCGTCTGCACTTCCACCGCTTTATGCTGCGGGTGCACGAAGAGCTGGGCGAATTACAAGGGCACAGCGACCCGCTGGAAATCGTCGCCGAACGGTTTAAAGCGGAAACAGACGTGCTGTGCTTCGATGAGTTTTTTGTTTCCGATATCACCGATGCCATGTTGCTCGGCGGCCTGATGAAGGCGCTGTTTGCCCGCGGTATTACGCTGGTGGCGACCTCTAACATTCCGCCGGATGAACTCTACCGCAACGGCCTGCAGCGTGCGCGTTTCCTGCCGGCGATTGAGGCGATTAAAGAACACTGCGATATCATGAACGTTGATGCAGGTATCGACTACCGTTTGCGCACGTTAACGCAGGCTCATCTGTGGCTATCACCGCTGAATGCCGATACGCGTCAGCAGATGAACACGCTGTGGCTAGCGCTGGCGGGTACCACGCAGCAGAACCAGACGACGCTGGAGATTAACCACCGTCAGTTGCCGACCCTGGGCGTTGAGAATCAGACGCTGGCGGTGTCGTTCACCACGCTGTGCGTCGATGCACGCAGCCAGCACGACTACATCGCGCTCTCGCGTTTGTTCCACACCGTGATGCTCTATGACGTGCCGATAATGACGCCGCTGCTGGAGAGCGAGGCCCGCCGCTTTATCGCGCTGGTCGATGAGTTCTATGAACGCCATGTGAAGCTGGTGGTCAGCGCCGAGGTGGAGCTTTACAACATCTATCAGGGCGAGCGACTGAAGTTTGAGTTCCAGCGCTGTCTGTCACGTTTGCAGGAAATGCAGAGCGAAGAGTATCTGAAGCGCCCGCACATGCCATAAATGCCACCCTCCTCGTGAAAGAGGAGGGTATCAGGCCGCATATCCCCTGGCCCCGAAAAACCCACGGCAAATCACATAAAGGGGTCGATCTTTGACCCCGACTTCTCTATAATCTTGCGACCCCACGTTACAAGAGAGTTTTTTTCCCAAAACTTTCTCTGCGCCGGCATAGGCTATTCGAAGGGGTAGGTTTGCTGGACAATGTCGTGTGAACCTCAACTGACAAAACGTTTGGGTGTTCACCAACGTGTAACTAATTTATTTGGGTAAGCTTTTAATGAAAACTTTTACAGCTAAACCAGAAACCGTAAAACGCGACTGGTATGTTGTTGACGCGACCGGTAAAACTCTGGGCCGTCTGGCTTCCGAACTGGCTCTGCGCCTGCGCGGTAAGCACAAAGCGGAATACACTCCGCACGTAGATACCGGTGATTACATCATCGTCCTGAACGCTGACAAAGTTGCTGTAACCGGCAACAAGCGTACTGACAAAGTGTACTATCGTCACACTGGCTACGTCGGTGGTCTTAAAGAAGCGACCTTTGAAGAGATGATTGCTCGCCATCCTGAGCGTGTGATTGAAATCGCGGTTAAAGGCATGCTGCCAAAAGGCCCGCTGGGTCGTGCAATGTTCCGTAAACTGAAAGTTTACGCGGGTAACGAGCACAACCACGCGGCACAGCAACCGCAAGTTCTTGACATCTAATCGGGATTATAGGCAATGGCTGAAAATCAATACTACGGCACTGGTCGCCGCAAAAGTTCCGCAGCTCGCGTTTTCATCAAACCGGGCAACGGCAAAATCGTTATCAACCAACGTTCTCTGGAACAGTACTTCGGTCGTGAAACTGCCCGCATGGTAGTTCGTCAGCCGCTGGAACTGGTCGACATGGTTGAGAAACTGGATCTGTACATCACTGTTAAAGGTGGTGGTATCTCTGGTCAGGCTGGTGCGATCCGTCACGGTATCACCCGCGCTCTGATGGAGTACGATGAGTCCCTGCGTTCCGAACTGCGTAAAGCTGGCTTCGTTACTCGTGATGCTCGTCAGGTTGAACGTAAGAAAGTCGGCCTGCGTAAAGCACGTCGTCGTCCTCAGTTCTCCAAGCGTTAATTTGTTTCTGCTTCGGCAGACAACAATTGGCGAAAAAAACCCGCTTCGGCGGGTTTTTTTATGCCCGCAAATCGATGGCAGTCGGGCTCTTTTTCCGCTTTTCCAGAATCCCCTCACCACAAGCCGTTCAAAATCTGGTAGACTATCATCCAATTTTCTGCCCAAATGCGCGCGATTGTTCATTTTTTGTTTAATTCGTGAACGAGAATGTTGTTCAGCGTGCAGATAGGGCTAATCATCTGGCTAGCCGCCGTTGTGGCTGGTAGCAGTAAAAATTCTGAATATACCTGGAGGTTTTCATGGCTGTCGCTGCCAACAAACGTTCGGTAATGACGCTGTTTTCTGGTCCTACTGACATCTATAGCCATCAGGTCCGCATCGTGCTGGCTGAGAAAGGCGTCAGCTTTGAGATAGAGCACGTGGAAAAGGACAATCCACCGCAGGATCTGATTGACCTCAACCCGAATCAAAGCGTACCGACACTGGTGGATCGTGAACTGACTCTGTGGGAGTCACGCATCATTATGGAATATCTGGATGAGCGTTTCCCTCATCCGCCGCTGATGCCTGTTTATCCGGTCGCACGTGGTGAAAGCCGCCTGTATATGCACCGTATTGAGAAAGACTGGTACTCACTGATGAACACGGTGATGAACGGCTCCGCTGCTCAGGCAGACGCTGCGCGTAAACAGCTGCGTGAAGAGCTGCTGGCAATTGCGCCGGTCTTTACCCAGAAGCCGTTCTTCCTGAGCGATGAGTTCAGCATCGTCGATTGCTACCTGGCTCCACTGCTGTGGCGTCTACCGGTAATGGGCATTGAGCTTGTCGGCGCAGGTGCGAAAGAGCTGAAAGGCTATATGACTCGCGTCTTTGAGCGTGACTCTTTCCTCGCATCCTTAACGGAAGCCGAGCGCGAAATGCGCCTTGGCCGGGGTTAATTGAATGGAAGTATCTCAGCTTTCCCCACGCCGTCCGTACCTGCTGCGTGCGTTCTACGAGTGGCTGCTGGATAACCAGCTGACGCCACATCTGGTGGTCGATATCATGATGCCAGGCGTGAATGTACCGATGGAGTACGCGCGTGATGGACAGATCGTGTTGAACATCGCACCACGTGCGGTGGGCAACCTTGAGCTGGCCAACGATGAAGTGCGCTTCAACGCGCGCTTCGGCGGCGTACCGCGTCAGGTTTCCGTCCCGCTGGCCGCCGTGCTGGCTATCTATGCCCGTGAGAACGGTGCCGGAACCATGTTTGAACCTGAAGCTGCATATGATGAGAATGCAGAAAGCTTCAATGATGATGAAGACGTGGATAACGGTGGAAGCGAAACGGTGATGTCAGTGATTGATGGCGATAAGCCCGATATCAGCGATGACAACGACCCGGATGATACACCGCCGCCGCCTCGCGGTGGGCGCCCAGCGCTCCGCGTAGTGAAGTAAGATGAGAACAGGCCCTTTAGGGCCTGTTTTGTTATGTCAGTCAGACAGGGAGTTACCCCGCGCGGCCAATGCTCTTTGCGAACGAATTAGCTCATCTGCTAGCAGTTTTTCATCAGGCAACTGGATTCTGTATTCGCTTGCCATCACGGTGTTGGGCAGACCGTTCAGTGAGTAGTGTGCTTCTCCAGCCCCTTTCTCCGCACACAGAATGAGCCCCACGGGGGGATTTTCTCCCGGCATAGTCCAGTGCTCTTTGGCATAGTTCAGGTACATATTCATTTGCCCTGCATCGGCATAGCTGAATTTGCCTACTTTCAGGTCGATAACCAACAGACAACGTAATTTTCGGTGGAAAAATAGCAGGTCGACGCGAAACCAGCTGTCGTCAATCCGCAAGCGACGCTGACGTCCTACAAACGCAAAGTCATCGCCCAGTTCCAGCATAAAGTCCATCAGATGGTTTATGAGCGCTTTTTCAAGATCAGACTCTGAATACTCGTCCTTCAGGTTTAAAAACTCCAGAATGAAAGGGTCGCGCAGTGCCTGTTCCGGTAAAACCTCGGGGACAGAAGGCACACCCTGTTGCAGCATGGCTGGTTTGTCATGGGATAGCAGTGTCCGCTCGTAAAACTGCGTGGCAATTTGCCGCTCTAGCTGTCGTACCGACCAGCCGTTACGTAATGTCTCTTTTTCATAAAATTGACGGGCATTAGCGTCTTTGACTGACAGTAAACGGATATAGGCTGACCACGGAAGAGGGAAAGCTCGGGCAAGCTGTATCAGACGCGAAGATTCTGCAGACACTGTCTGCAGAATTTCAACTTCTTGAAAATAGAGATAAAATGTTCTTATCTGCCACAGGTTTCTGCTAGAAAACCCACGTTTATACCGCTGAGTTAAATCCACCGATAAACGTTCAATCAGTCGAGTGCCGTAGGCCGCCCGCGCTTCACCATTCTGCTCAAACTCGACAATTCGTCGGCCAATTTCCCAATAGGTTGCCGTCATCAGGGCGTTGATGCTGCGGACGGTCTCGGTGCGTGCTGTGTCCAGTAGTCGGATAATACCGTCATGGATTTGCTGATAATCCTCAGCGGGCTGAAGTGATGTTGGTATAGTCATGTCATCCCTGATGCGATAGTGGCGAAATAAAAGGTATCGCAACCAATACGCTTCAGGCATTGCTGGGTCAATCCAGGGGGGCGGTATTACATTGAGTTACATCCGCGTTTGCGAGCCGCTTTCAAAGAAGGCATTAGAGAGTATTTAGCAGGGAAATACAGGCTCCCCATCCACAAGCGTAACGCTTTGGCAGGGGAGCCGGAACGGTTTTACACTTCCAGGTAGTTCATGATTCCTTCAGCCGCCTTACGGCCTTCGGCAATCGCCGTCACTACCAGATCGGAACCGCGCACGATGTCACCACCGGCGAAGATTTTCGGATTGCTGGTCTGGAAAGCGTTTTCGTGGCCTTCAGGCGCAATGACGCGGCCCTGAGAATCCAGCTCAACGCTGTGCTTCGCCAGCCATTCCATGCTGTGTGGACGGAAGCCAAACGCCATGACGACGGCATCGGCTGGCACCACGTGCTCGGATCCGGCAACGATCTCCGCGCGACGGCGGCCTTTCGCATCCGGCTGACCCATTTCGGTACGCGCCATTTTGACGCCGCTGACCTTGCCATTAGCGTTCACTTCAACGCCCAGAGGCTGGACGTTAAACTGGAATTCCACGCCTTCTTCACGCGCGTTTTTCACTTCGCGTTTTGAACCCGGCATGTTCTCTTCGTCACGACGGTAGGCACAGGTCACGTGCGTTGCACCCTGGCGAATAGAGGTGCGCACGCAGTCCATCGCGGTATCACCGCCGCCCAGCACCACCACGCGCTTGCCTTCCATGCTGACATACGGCTCTTCGGCGGTTTCGCCGAAGCCCATAATCTGCTTGGTATTGGCAATCAGGAACGGCAGGGCGTCGAATACGCCGGAAGCGTCTTCGTTCTCCAGGCCGCCGCGCATCGACTGATAGGTGCCCACGCCGAGGAACACAGCATCGTAATCCTTCAGCAGGTCATCCAGTTGAACGTCGCGGCCCACTTCAACGTTGAGTTTGAACTCAATCCCCATGCCGGTGAAGATCTCACGGCGGCGGGTCATCACCTCTTTTTCCAGCTTGAAGGCTGGGATACCGAAGGTCAGCAGACCGCCGATTTCAGGGTGACGGTCAAAGACCACGGCTTTCACGCCGTTACGGGTCAGCACGTCAGCGCACGCCAGGCCCGCTGGGCCCGCGCCGATGATGGCGACTTTCTTGTCGGTCTGCTTCACGCCGGTCATATCCGGGCGCCAGCCCATCTCGAACGCTTTATCGTTGATATAGCGTTCGATGTTGCCGATGGTGACCGCGCCAAACTCGTCGTTCAGCGTACAGGAACCTTCGCACAGACGGTCCTGTGGACAAACGCGCCCGCAGACTTCTGGCAGGGTGTTGGTCTGGTGTGACAGCTCGGCGGCTTCAAAAATACGCCCTTCGTTGGCCAGCTTCAGCCAGTTCGGGATGTAGTTGTGTACCGGACATTTCCACTCACAGTAAGGGTTACCGCAGGACAGGCAGCGGTCTGCCTGTGCTTTGGCCTGGCCTTCGGAAAACGGCTCGTAGATCTCAATAAACTCGATCTTACGGATCTTCAGCGGTTTCTTTGGCGGATCAACGCGCTGCAGGTCGATAAATTGATAAACGTTCTGACTCATGATGACCTCTTACTGCGCCTGCACACGCAGCTCAGCTGCGCTACGACTACGGTGACCCAACAGGGCTTTCACATCACTGGACTTCGGCTTAACCAGCGCGAACTTCGCGGAGTAAGTCTCCCAGTGCGCCAGGATCTCTTCGCCACGGGAAGAACCGGTCAGCTGCACATGCTCGGTAATCAGACCGCGCAGGTGCTCTTCGTGAATGGCCAGCGTGTCGACGTCCAGCACTTCCACCAGTTCCGGGTTCACGCGTTTGCGGAAATCACCGTCTTCATCCAGTACGTAGGCGAAGCCGCCAGTCATACCAGCACCGAAGTTGACGCCCGTTTTGCCCAGCACGCAGACGATACCGCCGGTCATGTATTCACAACCGTTGTCGCCGATGCCTTCTACCACGGTAATCGCCCCGGAGTTACGCACGCCGAAACGTTCACCCGCACGGCCTGCGGCGTACAGACGACCGCCGGTCGCGCCGTACAGACAGGTGTTGCCGATGATGCTCGCCTCAAAGCTGCGGAAGGATGAACCCACCGGAGGGCGAATCGCCAGCAGACCGCCCGCCATGCCTTTACCGACATAGTCGTTGGCATCGCCGGTCAGGTACAGCTCAACGCCGCCTGCGTTCCATACACCGAAGCTCTGGCCCGCGGTACCGCTGAAGTGCGCTTTGATTGGGTCCGCTGCCAGCCCCTGGTCGCCGTGCGTTTGGGCAATGTAGCCAGACAGCGATGCGCCAACGGAACGGTCAGTGTTGCGGATATCAAACCAGAAGGTTTTGCTCTGGCGCTCATCCACAAACGGTTTTGCCTGCTGCAGCAGCTGCGCGTTCAGCACGCCGTTATCAAACGGCGGGTTGTTCTCGGTGCAGTACAGCGCTTTGCCAGGATGTGGCTGCGCGGTTTCCAGCAGGCGAGACAGCTCCAGTTTCTGCTGCTTGGCGGTGAAGCCATCCAGCTCTTTGAGCAGGTCGGTGCGGCCAATCAGGTCAACGAGGCGGGTTACGCCCAGTTCAGCCATCAGCTCGCGCACTTCACGGGCGATGAATTCAAAGTAGTTGGTCACTTTGAACGGCAGGCCGTGGTAGTGGTTCTTACGCAGTTTCTCATCCTGAGTTGCTACGCCGGTAGCGCAGTTGTTCAGGTGGCAAATACGCAGGTATTTACAGCCCAGCGCCACCATTGGCCCGGTACCGAAGCCGAAGCTTTCTGCACCGAGGATTGCCGCTTTAATGATGTCGACGCCCGTTTTCAGGCCGCCGTCCACCTGCAGACGAATCTTGTGACGCAGGCCGTTTGCAACCAGCGCCTGCTGCGTTTCAACCAGACCCAGTTCCCACGGGCAGCCTGCGTACTTCACGGAGGAGAGTGGGCTTGCACCGGTGCCGCCGTCGTAGCCAGCGATGGTGATAAGGTCGGCATAGGCTTTTGCCACGCCGGTTGCGATGGTGCCCACGCCCGGTTCGGAAACCAGCTTCACGGAGATCATCGCTTTCGGGTTGACCTGTTTCAGGTCGAAAATCAGCTGCGCCAGATCCTCGATAGAGTAAATATCGTGGTGTGGCGGAGGTGAAATCAGCGTCACGCCCGGTACGGAGTAGCGCAGTTTGGCGATGTACGGGGTGACTTTATCACCCGGCAGCTGGCCGCCTTCACCTGGCTTCGCGCCCTGGGCAACTTTAATCTGAATCACGTCAGCGTTAACCAGGTACGCTGGCGTCACGCCAAAGCGACCGGAAGCCACCTGCTTGATGCGTGACACTTTGTTGGTGCCGTAACGCGCCGGGTCTTCGCCGCCTTCGCCGGAGTTCGAGTTGCCGCCGATGCTGTTCATTGCTTCGGCCAGCGCTTCGTGTGCTTCCGGGCTCAGTGCGCCGATAGACATCGCAGCGGTATCGAAACGCTTGAACAGGTCGCTTGCTGGCTCAACGTCGGCCAGGTTGACGGTTTCACCGTTCGGGCTAATCGCCAGTAGGTCGCGCAGCGTTGCTGCAGGGCGGTTGTTCACCAGCTCTGCATATTCTTTGTAATCGCTGTATTCGCCGCTCTGTACCGCCTGTTGCAGGGTGCGTACCACGTCCGGGTTGTAGGCGTGGTATTCGCCACCGTGGACGTACTTCAGCAGGCCGCCCTGTTCCAGCGGTTTACGCGCCAGCCAGGCACGCTTCGACAGGTTCAGCAAATCTTGCTGGAAGTCATCGAACGACGCGCCGCCGATGCGACTCACCACGCCCTGGAAGCAGTTATCGACCACATCATCGTGCAGGCCGACCGCTTCAAACAGCTTGGAGCAACGGTAAGACGCGATGGTCGAGATGCCCATTTTGGACATGATCTTGTACAGGCCTTTGTTGATGCCGTTACGGTAGTTCAGCATCACCGTGCGGTAGTCTTTCTCGATAGCATGCGTATCGATGAGACGACCCAGGGTTTCATAAGCCAGGTACGGGTAGATAGCCGTGGCGCCAAAGCCGAGCAGCACCGCAAAGTGGTGCGGGTCACGGGCGCTAGCGGTTTCGACGATGATGTTGGCATCGCAGCGCAGGCTCTTATCAACCAGACGGGTCTGGATAGCGCCTACCGCCATCGGTGCCGGTACCGGCAGACGATTTTTAGCGATGTTACGGTCAGAGAGCACCAGCAGTACGGTACCGTTACGGACCATCTGTTCGGCTTTATCGCACAGCGCTTTCACCGTCTCTTCGAGGTTGGTTTCCGTCACATCGAAGGTGATATCCAGCGTGTCGGCGCGGTAGTGCTCCTCTTTCATCGTAGTGAGCTGATTGAAATCGGAGTACAGCAGAATCGGTGATTTGAAGCTCAGGCGGTGCGCCTGGCCTTCTGCTTCGCAGAAGACGTTCATCTCGCGGCCGATGCTGGTCGCCAGCGACATCACGTGTGCTTCACGCAGCGGGTCGATTGGCGGGTTGGTCACCTGCGCAAACTGCTGACGGAAGTAGTCGTAAATGATACGCGGCTGGCTGGAGAGCACGGCGAACGGGGTATCGTCACCCATTGAGCCGACCGCTTCCTGGCCGTTTTCACCGAGTACGCGGATAACGGAATCCAGCTCTTCGGCGCTGTAGTTAAACTGTTTCTGGTAGCTGGCGAGGGTATCGTCGTCCAGCTCACGGCTGCCAACGCGGTCGTCGGCCAGATCTTCAAACGGTACCAGGCGGCGAACGTTCTTCTCCATCCACTCTTTGTACGGGTGGCGGCTTTTCAGATCGTTGTCGGTTTCAGCAGAGTGCAGAATGCGGCCGCTGCGGGTGTCGATAACCATCAGCTCGCCCGGGCCTACGCGGCCTTTTTCGACCACTTCGTCAGGCTGGTAGTCCCAGATGCCGACTTCAGAGGCGCAGGTGATGAGCTTGTCTTTGGTGATGACGTAGCGCGCGGGACGCAGACCGTTACGGTCGAGGTTACAGGCGGCGTAGCGACCGTCAGACATGACGATACCTGCCGGGCCGTCCCACGGCTCCATGTGCATGGAGTTAAAGTCGAAGAACGAACGCAGATCCGGGTCCATATCCGGGTTGTTCTGCCAGGCCGGTGGCACCAGCAGACGCATGGCGCGGATGATGTCCATCCCGCCCGCCAGCAGCAGCTCAAGCATGTTATCCATGGAGCTGGAGTCGGAGCCGGTTTCGTTAACGAACGGCGCGGCGTCGTGGAGATCCGGGATCAGCGGGGTCTGGAACTTATAGGTACGCGCACGTGCCCACTGGCGGTTACCGGTGATGGTGTTGATTTCACCGTTGTGCGCCAGATAGCGGAACGGCTGAGCCAGCGGCCAGCGAGGAACGGTGTTAGTGGAGAAGCGCTGGTGGAACAGGCAGATGGCTGATTCCAGACGCAGGTCCGCAAGGTCCAGGTAGAAGCGCGGCAAATCCGCCGGCATACACAGACCTTTATAGATGTTGACCAGGTTCGACAGGCTACAAACGTAGAAGTCTTTATCTTCCTGGAGGCGTTTTTCGATACGGCGACGGGCGATAAACAGGCGGCGTTCCATATCGCGTGGGCGCCAGCCCGCAGGGGCGTTTACAAAGATTTGTTCAATGCGAGGCAGAGAGGAGAGGGCGATCTCACCCAATACGCCTTCATTGGTTGGCACATCGCGCCAGCCGACGATAGACAGGGTTTCACGCTGCAGTTCTTCTTCTACAACACGGCGAGACGCCGCAGCCAGTTCAGGATCTTTGTTCAGGAACAGCATCCCAACGGCATAGTTTTTCGCTAAGCGCCAGCCGCGTTCTTCGGCGACGATGCGAAAGAAACGGTCAGGTTTTTGCAGCAGCAGGCCACAACCGTCACCGGTTTTACCGTCGGCGAGAATCGCGCCGCGGTGCTGCATTCGGGCCAGTGCGTGTATCGCGGTACGCACTACCTTGTGGCTAGGTTCGCCTTCTATGTGGGCGATCAGGCCGAAACCACAGTTATCCCTCTCAAGGGATTTATCGTACAACATATCAGTGAACCTCCCCAGGCTCTACGGGACGCCCCCTTAATCGATTGCGCGCAAGGCACAGCAAGAGCATGGCGACGGGGTATGGCATTCATCTGCCTAACCTCGCATTCGCCCTCTTTTATCCTTTTCGCGTAGGTCGCACAAGTTTGAGGACTTGCTTAAGAGGGAATCTCAATTACTGCATAAATATGATGAGCAGGCTGCTCATCCAGAAAGCTTCCAGCGGATTCCCAACTTATCGGGAATCGATACATAGGTCAAATGGCAATCTTATTTATACAGAAATGTGCTATAGAGCAATTAACGTGATGATATATAAGAAAAAACAGTCGTTTTGGGCTGGCGTTAAGCGTGCTGAATGGGATTAGCTAGTGTGATCTGTCTCACTATCTGAAAGCGCTGTTTTAATCGTCATGCACTGTTTATATCACGATAAGTAGCATTTAATGCTGGCATGGAGTGTGGGGGTATAGGATCACTCTGTTTTTCAACGACAGATAGATTATTGCAAATTAGGCGCTGAACATAAGTAAAAATAATCTATATGGCTGTGAATGAAATTGCAGTTATTTTGATTGGTTATGCAATGGGGTAAAAGGTCTACATGACGATTGATCCAGGTCATCGCCGATCGAGACTAAAAATGGCAGGCTTGGCCCCTTTCTTCAGGCCGGTCTATCAGATTATGCAGTTACAAAAATTAGTCAATATGTTTGGTGGGGATCTTACGCGTCGTTACGGCGAAAAGGTTCATAAACTGACGCTGCATGGTGGATTTAGCTGTCCTAACCGCGATGGCACCATCGGCCGCGGTGGCTGCACGTTCTGCAACGTGGCCTCGTTCGCCGATGAAGAGCAGCAACATAAGTCGATTGCCGAGCAGCTGGCGCACCAGGCGAACCTGGTGAATCGCGCAAAACGCTACCTGGCCTACTTTCAGGCCTATACCAGCACCTTTGCCGAAGTGCAGGTGCTGCGGTCGATGTACCAGCAGGCCATCAGCCAGGCCAATATCGTCGGGCTGTGCGTCGGTACGCGCCCGGACTGCGTGCCGGAGGCGGTGCTCGACCTGCTGAGTGTATACCACGAGCAGGGCTATGAAGTGTGGCTGGAACTCGGTCTGCAAACGGCACACGATAAAACGCTGCACCGTATTAACCGCGGCCATGATTTTGCCTGCTATCAGAATACCACCCGTCTGGCGCGCGAACGCGGCCTGAAGGTGTGCAGCCACCTGATTGTCGGTCTGCCGGGCGAAGGGCAGCGTGATTGTCTGGAGACGCTCCAGCAGGTAGTTGAAACGGGCGTCGACGGCATTAAGCTGCATCCGCTGCATATCGTTACCGGCAGCATTATGGCGAAAGCCTGGGAAGCCGGGCGTCTGAACGGCATTGCGCTGGACGACTATACGGTCACCGCAGGTGAGATGATTCGCCATACGCCGCCAGAGGTGATTTATCATCGCATTTCCGCCAGCGCCCGCCGACCGACGCTGCTGGCCCCGCTGTGGTGTGAGAACCGCTGGACCGGGATGGTGGAGCTGGATAAATACCTGAATGAGCATGGTGTGCAGGGTTCAGCACTGGGCACACCGTGGGTGCAGCCATAGCGCTATCTGGCACCCCTGTGCGCCTTGCCAGATGGCGGCGTTGCTTTATCCGGCCTACAACAGCAGTGTAGCCCGGCCAAGCGAAGCGCGCCGGGAATGGCTCCGAGGCCCAATTAGTAGATAATCCCCGCATTTTTCTCACAACCTACCGCGCCACGCTCAGAATTGGGTATGATTGAACGACGTTGTCGTTAAGGAATCCCTTATGAAGCAAATCCGTATGCTGGCGCAGTATTACGTCGACCTGATGATGAAGCTGGGTCTGGTACGTTTCTCATTACTGTTGGCGTTGGCGCTGGTGGTACTGGCTATTGTGGTACAGATGGCGGTGACCATGGTGCTGCACGGTCAGGTTGAAAGCATTGATGTTATTCGCTCTATCTTCTTCGGCTTGCTGATTACCCCCTGGGCGGTCTACTTCCTGTCGGTGGTGGTGGAACAGCTGGAAGAGTCCCGACAGCGTCTCTCCCGGTTGGTGGAAAAGCTTGAAGAGATGCGCGAACGCGACCTCAAGCTGAACGTCCAGCTCAAAGACAATATTTCTCAGCTGAATCAGGAAATTAGCGACCGTGAAAAGGCCGAGGCCGAGCGTCTCGCGACGCTCGAACAGCTGCGTATTGAGGTGCAGGAGCGTGAAGAGACGCAGATCCGCCTCGAACAGCAATCTTCTTTCCTGCGCTCCTTCCTCGATGCCTCTCCCGATTTAGTCTTCTATCGCAATGAAGATAAAGAGTTTTCCGGCTGTAACCGTGCGATGGAACTGCTGACGGGCAAAAGCGAGAAGCAGCTGATTCACCTGCACCCGGAAGAGGTTTATGCCCCGGAAGCGGCGGCGAAAGTCATTGAAACCGATGAGAAGGTCTTCCGTCATAACGTCTCACTGACCTACGAACAGTGGCTTGATTACCCTGATGGCCGCAAAGCCTGCTTTGAGATTCGTAAAGTGCCGTACTATGACCGCGTCGGTAAACGCCACGGCCTGATGGGCTTTGGTCGCGATATTACCGAGCGTAAACGCTATCAGGACGCGCTTGAGCGTGCCAGCCGCGACAAGACCACCTTTATCTCCACCATCAGCCACGAGCTGCGCACGCCGCTGAATGGCATCGTCGGCTTGAGTCGCATTCTGCTCGACACCAACCTGACCGCTGAGCAGGAAAAATACCTGAAAACCATTCATGTTTCTGCGGTTACGCTGGGCAATATCTTCAACGATATTATCGACATGGACAAAATGGAACGCCGGAAAGTCCAGTTGGACAACCAGCCGGTCGATTTCACCGGTTTCCTGGCCGATCTGGAAAACCTCTCTGGCCTGCAGGCGCAGCAAAAAGGACTACGCTTCGTGATGGAGCCCACGCTGCCGCTACCGCATAAGGTGATTACCGACGGTACGCGACTGCGCCAGATTCTGTGGAACCTTATCAGCAACGCCGTGAAGTTCACTCAGCAGGGGAGCGTGACGGTGCGCGTGCGCTATGACGCAGGCGACATGCTCCACTTTGAAGTGGAAGACTCCGGTATCGGTATCCCGCAGGAAGAGCAGGATAAAATCTTCGCCATGTATTATCAGGTTAAAGACAGCCAGGGCGGCAAGCCTGCTACCGGAACAGGTATTGGGCTGGCGGTTTCTCGCCGTCTAGCGAAAAGCATGGGCGGCGATATTGAAGTCTCAAGCCAGGCCGGGCATGGCGCCACCTTCACCCTGACGGTGCATGCACCGGCGGTAGCGGAAGAGGTTGAAGATGCATTTGAGGACGATGAGCTGCCGCTGCCGGCACTGCACGTCCTTCTGGTGGAAGATATCGAGTTGAACGTGATTGTGGCCCGCTCGGTGCTTGAGAAGCTGGGTAACAGCGTCGACGTGGCGATGACCGGTAAAGACGCGCTGGAGATGTTTACCCCCGGTGAATATGACCTGGTGCTGCTGGATATCCAGCTGCCGGACATGACCGGGCTGGATATATCCCGCCAGCTCACCAGCAAATACCACGCAGACGATCTGCCGCCGCTGGTGGCACTGACGGCGAACGTGCTGAAAGATAAGAAAGAGTATCTGGAAGCCGGTATGGACGATGTGCTGAGCAAACCGCTCTCGGTACCGGCGTTGACCGCGATGATTAAGAAGTTCTGGGATACCGTTGAAGACGAAGAGGAGAGTGCCGTGACCCCTGTAGAGAGCAGCAAATCACAGCAGTTACTGGATATTCCAATGCTGGAGCAGTACATCGATCTGGTTGGGCCGAAGCTGATTACCGACGGTCTGGCGGTCTTCGAGAAGATGATGCCGGGCTACCTGGCGGTGCTGGAGTCGAACCTGACCGCGCGGGATCAAAAAGGTATCGTTGAGGAAGGTCATAAGATCAAAGGCGCAGCTGGCTCCGTCGGTCTGCGCCACCTGCAGCAACTGGGGCAGCAGATCCAGTCGCCGGATTTACCTGCCTGGTGGGATAACGTGGGTGAATGGGTTGAAGAGATGAAGTCCGAGTGGCAGCAGGACGTCGCGGTGCTGAAAGCGTGGGTAGCGAACGCTGATAAAAAATGACCCCGGCTTGACCGGGGTGCGCGAATACTGCGCCAACACCAGGGAACTGGTGGCTGCGTCAGCTGATTAGCTCTATTTTTTTGTTTTTGACACAACCTGAAATACGATTGCACGCTCAATAAGATAGCAAAACTTAAAATTTTTGTTACGTGAATCAGTAAAATGTGTGAAGCATAACGACTTAATCAGAAATATTAATCGGCGTCAGAGAGTTAGCGTGAAGAAGATGGCTTTGAGGAAGGTAGCGGGGCTAAAACAACTGTTCTGGCGACTACTGCTGCTGCTGGCGCTTTTCTGGGGCGGCGGTATTGCCGCGTTTAGTTTTCTGCCGGTTCCATTCTCCGCAGTGATGATTGAGCGTCAAATTGGCGCCTGGATGACGGGCGACTTTGGCTACGTGGCGCACTCTGATTGGGTTAGCATGGACGCTATCTCACCGTTTATGGGGCTGGCGGTGATCGCCGCTGAGGATCAGAAATTCCCGGATCATTGGGGTTTTGATGTCTCGGCGATAGAGAAAGCGCTGGCGCATAACGAGCGTAATGAAAACCGGATTCGCGGTGCCTCCACGTTGTCGCAGCAGACGGCGAAGAACCTGTTTTTGTGGGACGGGCGCAGCTGGGTACGTAAAGGACTGGAAGCCGGTCTGACGCTGGGTATGGAGACGGTCTGGAGTAAGAAGCGTATTCTGACCGTCTATCTGAATATTGCCGAATTCGGCGACGGTATTTTTGGCGTGGAAGCAGCGTCTCAACGCTATTTCCATAAGCCTGCGAGCAAGCTGACGATGGCGGAAGCCGCGCTGCTAGCCGCGGTGTTGCCTAACCCGATCCGTTTTAAAGCCAGTGCGCCGTCAGGGTATGTGCGCAGCCGTCAGGCGTGGATTTTACGCCAGATGCGTCAGCTGGGCGGTGAAGGGTTTATGCGGGAGAATAAGCTGTATTAGCCGCAGGCTGCGGTGAATTTTGTAGGCCTGATAAGCGTAGCGCCATCAGGCATTGTAAGGCACCGCGGTATTGCCGGATGGCGGCGTAAACGCCTTATCCGGCCTACGAGACTAGTCTTCGTCAAACCCGGCGTTAAACAGCGCAATCACCGCGGCCAGCGCCTCTTCTTCCTGCGGCCCGGTGGCCTCGACCTCAATCTGACGGCCTTTGGCAGAGTCCAGCATCAGCAGCGCAATCACGCTATTCGCCTCCGCTTCGGTCCCTTCATCGTTACGCAGTAGAACCTCAGCGTCGAAATTTTGCATCAACTCAAACAGCTTCATCGCCGGGCGGGCGTGCATGCCCAGCTTATTGGTTATCTCAACGGTCTGCTTTACGGTCATGATTTGCGTTTTTCCAGCGTCCGATGACGAGACTGCACGTTCTTGCCGCGCGAGCGGAAGTAGTCAGCCAGCTGTTCGGCAACGTAGACCGAACGGTGTTTACCGCCGGTACAACCAATCGCCACGGTCAGATAGCTACGGTTATTGGTTTCCAGCATAGGTAACCATAGCTCAAGATAGCTGCGTGTTTGATAGATAAAGTTGTGAACTTCCGTGTGCCTGTCAAGGAACGCGGCTACCGGTTTGTCCAGGCCGGTCATTGGACGCAGCTTAGGATCCCAGTGTGGGTTCGGCAGGAAACGGACGTCGAAGACGTAGTCGGCGTCAATCGGAATGCCGTGCTTGAAGCCGAAGGACTCGAACACCATCGTCAGCTCACGCTCGCGTTTGCCCAGCAGGCGAGTACGCAGCATTTCCGCCAGTTCGTGAACCGACATCTCGGAGGTATCGACGATAAGGTCGGCGCGAGAGCGCAGCGGCTCCAGCAGGTTACTCTCTTCATCAATGGCGCTTTCCAGCGACAGATTCTTACTGGAGAGGGGGTGTAGGCGGCGGGTGTCGCTGTAGCGGCGAATCAGGGTGTTGCGATCGGCATCAAGGAACAACAGTTGCGGGGAGAAGTTATCCGGCAGGTTTTCCATGGCCCGCTCAAAGATTTCCGGTGATTCGGGCATGTTACGCACGTCGATGCTGACGGCGGCCGATATTTCCCGGTCGGCGAGCGTTTTTGCCAGTTCTGGCAGCAGCACGACCGGCAGGTTATCGACGCAGTAAAAGCCCATATCTTCCAGCGCGCGCAAGGCGACCGATTTTCCCGAGCCTGAGCGGCCGCTGACGATCATCAGTACCATGTACCGTTTCTCCTCAGTACGATGTGATGTCCACTATGCATCATCGTGAGTTTCCGTATCGGTGATGATTTGATACAGCTCTTCGTCGCTCTGCGCGGCGCGCAGACGACGGCAAATGGTTTTATCCGCCAGACGTTTTGCCACCAGGGACAGCGTGTGCAGATGGGTTTTGGTCTGGTCTGCCGGCACCAGGAGCGCAAAGAGTAAATCGACGGGCTGATTGTCGATAGCATCAAAGGCGATCGGGGTTTCCAACTGCACAAACACACCAACCGCGCGCAGCGTATCTTCTTCCAGCTTGCCGTGAGGAATAGCGATACCGTTACCAATACCGGTACTGCCCATCTTCTCGCGGGTCAAAATAGCTTCAAAGACCACCTGCGGAGGCAGGCTCAGCTGTTTTGCCGCCAGCTCGCTGATGATTTCCAGCGCACGCTTTTTACTCTGACAGTGCACAGCACTGCGGGTACATTCCTGGTTAAGGACATTGCTCAGTTGAAGAGCCGAATCGTTATTTGTCATAATTTCACCTAAGCATCGCCCGGTATGCGGGCATATCGGGCGACTGCTCGGACAATCAATGTTGTTTTAGTTTGTCTTTATGCTTGTTTAACTGTCTCGCCAGTTTGTCGATCAAACCGTCGATGGCGGCGTACATATCCTTGCCTTCCGCGCTAGCATGAAGTTCGCCCCCGTTAACATGCAACGTTGCATCCGAGATGTGCGTCAATTTCTCCACCTTCAACACAATGTAGACCTGATTGATCCTCTCGAAATACTGTTCGAGCTTAACGAATTTCGTATTCACAAATTCGCGCATCGCATCGGTAATTTCGACGTTGTGTCCAGTGATGTTGAGTTGCATAGTGTCTTCCTTATCAGTTGTGTCAAACCAGCTGTTTACGCTGGTTAGACGGCGGAATGGATAAAGACTCTCGGTACTTTGCAACGGTACGCCGTGCCACCATGATACCCTGTTCAGAGAGCATGGTGGTCAGTTTACTGTCGCTCAGTGGTTTTGCGGGGTTCTCCGCGGCAATTAATTTCTTAACCAGCGCGCGAATCGCCGTGGAAGAGGCTTCGCCGCCGCCCTCGGTACTCACGTGACTGGAGAAGAAATACTTAAGCTCGAAAATGCCTCGTGGGCTATGCAAATACTTTTGCGTGGTAACACGCGAAATCGTGGACTCGTGCATCTCGACGGTCTGGGCGATATCCGCCAGTACCATCGGTTTCATATACTCTTCGCCGAGATCGAAAAAGGCCTGCTGCTGTTCAACGATGCAGCGGCTGACCCGCAGCAGCGTATCGTTACGGCTCTCAAGGCTCTTAATCAGCCATTTTGCGTCCTGCAGGTTGCTGCGGATAAACTGGCTGTCGGCGTCGTTACGGGCGTTGTTGCACATTCCCGCGTAGTGTTGGTTGATCTGCAGACGCGGAATGCTGTCGGCGTTCAGCTCAACGACCCAGCGATCGCTCACTTTGCGCACCAGTACGTCGGGGATCACATACTCCGGTTCGCCGGTCTGGATCGATTGACCCGGGCGCGGATCCAGTGACTGAATCAGATCTACCGCCTCTTTCAACACGTCCTCTTTCAGTCGCGTGACGCGCATCAGCGAACGGAAATCATGGTTGGCGAGCAGATCGAGATGATCGCTGATAATCAAACGGGCTTCAGCGATACGCGGCGTAGTGGGGGAGAACTGGGAAAGTTGGATCAGCAGGCAATCGCGAAGATCTTTGGCGGCGACGCCGACCGGATCGAAGCGTTGGATCCGTTTGAGCACGGCTTCCACTTCATCAAGGCCAACCTCTTCGTCGCCAATGCCTTCAAGAATGTCTTCCACCGTGACGGTGAGGTAGCCGGTATCGTCCACCGCGTCGACTATCGAGGTGGCAATCGCCCGGTCAGTATCGGTGAACGGCGTCAGCTCAACCTGCCACATCAGATAATCCTGAAGCGACTGGGTAGTTTCACCCTGATAAACCGGTAATTCATCGTCCTGATAATCAGCGCCGGTCCCGGAAGGGGTTCCGGCGGTGTAGATTTCATCCCAGCTGGCGTCGAGCGGCAACTCTTCGGGCATATCGGGCTTTTCCAGCGCATCGACGCTGTCCAGCGTTTCGTTATCGACGGTTTCCTGAGTCTCTACTTCTTCGTGAAGATCGGTTTGCTCAAGCAGGGGGTTGCTCTCCAGCGCCTGCTGGAGTTCCTGCTGAAGTTCCAGCGTAGACAGTTGCAGCAGACGGATTGCCTGCTGCAGCTGTGGCGTCATGGCAAGCTGTTGGCTGAGCCTTAATTGCAAACCTTGCTTCATGTTCAGAACGAATATCTCCCGCTAACGTCGTAAACCACTACCCTATCAGAGTCTGAAGTCTTCCCCAAGATACACGCGTTTAACATGTTCGTCTTGTAGGATCTCCTGAGGGGTACCGTGGGCAATCAGGTGCCCCTGGCTGACGATATAAGCGCGTTCACACACGGCCAGCGTTTCACGTACGTTGTGGTCGGTGATCAGCACGCCAAGGCCGCTGTCGCGGAGGTGTTCAATGATGCGTTTAATATCGATAACGGAAATCGGGTCAACGCCGGCAAACGGTTCATCCAGCAGGATAAATTTCGGGTTTGCCGCCAGCGCGCGGGCGATTTCAACACGGCGACGTTCACCGCCGGAAAGCGCCTGGCCAAGGCTGTCGCGCAGATGCTCGATGTGGAACTCTTCCATCAACTCTTTGGCGCGGTCTTCACGCTGTTCGTTGCTCAGATCGTCACGGATCTGCAGCACCGCCATCAGGTTGTCGTAGACGCTCAGACGACGGAAGATGGAGGCTTCCTGCGGCAGATAGCCGATACCGCGACGCGCGCGGGCGTGCAGCGGCAGCAGGCTGATGTCTTCATCGTCGATGATGATATTGCCGGCATCACGCGGAACGATCCCTACCACCATGTAGAAGGTGGTGGTTTTGCCCGCGCCGTTTGGCCCAAGCAGACCCACAATCTCACCGGAATTCACGGTCAGACTGACATCTTCCACCACGCGGCGGCCTTTGTAGGCCTTCGCCAGATTTTTTGCAGTTAATGTCGCCATAACGAATTAGTTACTCTTCTTCTGTGCCGGAACCTGGTCCTTGGACTTGTCCTGCAGCTGCGATGGAACCAGCACGGTGGTTACGCGTTTACCTTTGTCGCTAAACGCCTGCATTTTCTGCTCTTTGACCAGATAAGTGATCTTGTCGCCTTTGATGTTGCTATCCAGTTGCTCAAGGTAAGCGTTGCCGGTCAGCACCACGAAGTCATTTGCCAGCTCATAATGCATTTTCGAGGCGCGGCCTTTTACCGGCTTGCCGTTGTCCTGCATCTGGTAGAAGGTGGCCGGATTACCGTAGCCGTCGATGACTTCTTTGCCTTTCTGGTCAGCCGGACGTGTCACGACGACCTTATCGGCGTTGATTTTGATACTGCCCTGGGTCACCACGACGTTACCGGTGAAGGTCACGATGTTGCCCTGCATATCCAGCGACTGCTGATCGGATTCGATATGAATCGGCTGATTGGTATCGCCGGTAAGCGCCATTGCCGGCAGGCTGGCGGCCAGCAAGGAACCGGCAAGTGCCAGCTTAAGGCTGAGTTTGTTTGTTCTGAATTTCATAAGAGGTTCTAACCTTTTCAATCAGCTCGGCGTTTTTGCTGCGTAAATTGCCGCGCATTTTCAGGCCGCTGGAATTAAATGTTGTTCCGTATAACGTCACCAGATCGTCAGAGGAAACGTCCTGAGTCGTCAGGTTCACCTGGGCATTATCCGTAGTAATCTTACGCAGTTGTGCGTCTTCTGTCAGCGCGTTGATTTCAACGTGTCCATAGAGATACAGCATGCGGTCATTAGTGAGTTTGGCTTTATCTGCTTTAATCGACCAGGTCGGCACCTTGCTGGTGTCATAGGTTGTCAAAAACGGGTGGGTAAACCATGACAACGCCTGGTCGGAAAAATACTCCACGTGCTCGGCAATTAACCGGTAGCTGAGCGCGCCCTCGGGGCTGTACACCACGGTATCGGTATGTTCGCTTTGGTAGGTTGGATCGTTTGCGTTAACGACGGCCTGGCTGCTGTCGTCTTTATCGGCCAGGTTCAGGCCGATCAGGACAAGCGCAACCAGCGATAACACAATGATAACCCAACGTCTGGTTTTACTCATATCGATTGCCCTTTGGCTTCTTCCAGCTTCCCTTGCGCCATTAGCAGCAGGTCGCAGACTTCACGAACCGCACCGCGACCGCCCGCAATACGCGTCACGTAATCGGCTTTCGGTAACAGCAGAGGGTGCGCATCCGCGACGGCGATGCTAAGACCAATTTCGGCCATCACCGGCCAGTCGATCAGGTCATCGCCAACGTAGGCAACTTCATCCGGCTGGAGATTCAGTTTTGCTATCAGCTCGCGGTAGGCGATCAGTTTATCCGACTGCCCCTGGTAAAGATGGGTGATGCCGAGCGTGGCGCAGCGGTCTTCTAACAGTTTAGCCTTTCGCCCGGTAATAATCGCCACGTCGATATCTGAGGTGAGGGCGCAGCGCACGCCGTAGCCGTCGCGGACGTTAAAGGCTTTCAGCTCTTCACCGCTGTTGCCCATGTAGATAAGGCCGTCAGAAAGCACCCCGTCAACGTCGAGGATCAGCAGGCGGATTTTCTCCGCCTTCGCCATAAATTGTGGACTCACCGGGCCATAACAGGTGGCGACCGATGCGACAGCATTACTCATTCTTTATATCCTTGATTACACTACGCCTGCGCGCAGTAGGTCGTGCATATGTATCACACCTAGCAGATGGTCGCCATCGGCAACCAGCACGCAGGTAATATGACGGGATTGCATCAGATTCAGCGCATCGACGGCCAGCATGCCTGGGCGGATACGAATACCGCCAGGCGTCATCACGTCAGCGATGCCGAGACTGCGCACATCGGCGCCGGTATCGAAGATGCGTCTCAGGTCACCATCGGTGAAAATACCTTTGATCTGCATATTGTCATCGCAGATGGCAGTCATGCCCAGATTTTTGCGGGTAATCTCCAGCAGAGCATCGCGCAGCGACGCGTCAACGCTAACATGCGGAATCTCAGCACCCGTATGCATAATATCGTTAACGCGCAGCAGAAGCTTACGACCCAGTGCCCCGCCGGGGTGCGAAAGGGCAAAATCTTCAGCAGTAAAACCGCGAGCCTTCAGTAACGCCACCGCCAGCGCATCGCCCATCACCAGTGCTGCCGTGGTGCTGGAGGTTGGGGCTAGCCCGAGCGGGCAGGCTTCGCGCGGAACTTTGACACATAAATGAATATCCGCCGCGCGGCCCATGCTGCTTTCCGGTTTGCTGGTCATGCAGATAAGCGGGACGCGAAGGCGCTTTAACACCGGGATTAGCGCCAGAATTTCGTTGGACTCGCCGGAGTTCGACAGGGCGATGACCACGTCCTGCGGGGTGACCATGCCTAAATCGCCGTGCGCCGCTTCACCAGGATGAACGAAGAAGGCGGAAGTACCGGTGCTGGCGAAAGTGGCTGCCATCTTGCGGCCTATGTGCCCGGACTTGCCCATCCCCATGACCACCACTTTGCCGGTGCAGTAGAAGATCTTCTCGCAGGCTTCGCTGAAATCCTGATTAATGTATTGATCAAGCTGTTCCAGCCCTTCCCGTTCAATCGCCAGAACCTCTCTTCCAGCCTGCTGGAAGTTGAAATCTGACGGCAAATCTATTTGCGACATAGTGTTATCCCAGTTCATTCGATGAAAAGCGGCGTGCCCCAGTAGAGCAGCGCCAGCCATACCACAAAACCGCCGATCAACAACACGCCCGCGACGCGCCCTACCTGGCGGCGGCGCCAGCACAGCAGGGCGAAGACCACGCTGACCAGCATCATCACGCCGTAGTCCCGGGTATACGCGAGAGGGTTAAACGCCCCTGGCGCGATAAGGGCAGGGAGCCCCAGCACGATAGCAATATTAAAGAAATTCGAGCCGATGATATTGCCGACCGCAATATCGTTTTCGCCTTTACGTACGCCAGCAATGGCGGTCGCCAGCTCCGGCAGGCTAGTGCCCAGCGCGATAATCGTCAGGCCAATGGTCAGTTCGCTCATGGCGAAGTAATTGGCCAGCACGGTAGCATTATCAATCACCATCTGGGTCGCCATCGGCATGATAATCAGCGCCACGCCGAGCCAGAGGCAGGCAACGGGCAGCGACCCGTCGCGCGGTAGTTCGGCCAGCTGCTCCTGGGTAAATTTATCGTTACCCTCGCGCTCGGCAAGGCGGGCTATTTTAATGATAAACAACAGCCAGAGCCCGGCCAGAATAAATAAAAAGACGCCGTCAAACCATGACAGTTCGCCATCATACAACACATAGCCTGCTACCAGGCTCACTACCAACATTAGCGGTAATTCGCGGCGCAGAATATCAGAATGCACGGTAAATGGGTGGAACAGGGCGGTCAGCCCGAGGATCAGCAAAATGTTGACGATGTTGGAGCCGACGGCGGTGCCGATGGCCAGATCGACCTGTCCGTGCAGCGACGCAGCGGCAGAAACGATGATTTCCGGCAGTGAGGTACCGATGCTGACAACGGTTATACCTATAATCAGAGGAGGGACACCTAAAGCACGGCACAGAATCGAGGCGGAGTACACGAGGCGGTCGGCGCTGTAGACCACCAGAAGTAAACCAATTATTAACAGAGCCGTAGCTAAAAGCATCTAAAGTCCTTTATTCGGGTATAATCGCCGGTCCGCACGTCTGGACGTAACGAATTCCTAATTTTGACTTTATGCGCTGGAAAAGTAAAACAAATGCCAGATTTCGTTAACCAGAGCGGTTAGGATTCTGTAAGAATGCGGGGGCAAGCAGGAGTTTGCTCTACTTAAGGACCTGGAAAGGTAAGCCTATGAGCCAAAATATCGAGAATCTGGTCGAGGTGCGAGACGTCACGTTTTCACGTGGCAGTCGGGTCATCTTCGACAATATCTCGCTCTCGGTGCCGCGCGGAAAAATCACCGCGATTATGGGCCCGTCGGGGATTGGCAAGACCACACTGCTGCGCCTGATTGGCGGGCAGATCCCCCCAGATAGCGGAGAGATCCTCTTTGATGGTGAGAACGTGCCGAAGATGTCGCGCTCCCGCCTCTATACCGTACGTAAGCGTATGAGCATGCTGTTTCAGTCCGGTGCGCTGTTTACCGACATGAACGTGTTCGACAATGTGGCATATCCGATTCGCGAGCACACCCGTCTACCGGCGCCGCTGCTGAAAAGCACGGTGATGATGAAGCTGGAGGCCGTTGGTCTGCGCGGTGCCGCAAAGCTGATGCCATCGGAGCTGTCCGGCGGTATGGCCCGTCGCGCCGCGCTGGCGCGCGCCATTGCGCTGGAGCCAGATCTCATCATGTTCGACGAGCCTTTCGTCGGCCAGGACCCTATTACCATGGGCGTGTTGGTAAAGCTGATTTCTGAACTCAACAGTGCGCTGGGTGTCACCTGTATTGTGGTTTCTCACGATGTGCCGGAAGTGCTGAGCATTGCGGATTACGCTTATATCGTGGCGGACCAGAAAATCGTCGCGCACGGCAGCGCCTCTTCATTGCAGGAAAATAGCGATCCTCGAGTGCGTCAGTTCCTCGACGGTATTGCCGACGGCCCGGTGCCGTTCCGTTATCCTGCGGGCGACTATCGCCGCGATCTCATCGGCACAGGGAGCTAATCTACTCATGCTGTTAAATGCACTGGCAGCGCTTGGACATCGCGGGATCAAGACCGTCGCGACGTTCGGGCGCGCTGGGTTAATGTTATTCAATGCCGTTGTCGGCAAGCCGGAGTTCCGCAAACACGCGCCGCTGCTGGTTCGCCAGCTGTATAACGTCGGCGTGCTCTCTCTGGTCATCATCATCGTGTCGGGCGTGTTTATCGGCATGGTGCTGGGACTGCAGGGCTACCTGGTGCTGACCACCTATAGCGCTGAGACCAGTCTTGGCATGCTGGTGGCACTGTCGCTGCTGCGTGAACTGGGGCCGGTGGTTGCCGCGCTGCTGTTTGCCGGGCGTGCGGGTTCTGCGCTGACCGCGGAAATTGGCCTGATGCGCGCTACCGAGCAACTTTCCAGCATGGAGATGATGGCGGTGGATCCGCTGCGTCGCGTTATCTCCCCTCGTTTGTGGGCGGGCGTTATCTCGCTGCCGCTGCTGACCATTATCTTCGTGGCGGTCGGCATCTGGGGCGGTTCGCTGGTCGGCGTAAGCTGGAAAGGTATTGATGCCGGGTTCTTCTGGTCGGCAATGCAAAATGCGGTGGACTGGCGTCTGGATCTGGTGAACTGCCTGATCAAGAGCGTTGTTTTCGCCATTACGGTGACATGGATTGCGTTATTTAACGGTTACGATGCGATCCCCACTTCTGCCGGAATTAGCCGGGCGACGACGCGCACCGTGGTGCACTCCTCGCTGGCGGTTCTTGGGCTGGACTTTGTGCTGACGGCACTGATGTTTGGGAATTGAGTGAATGCAAACGAAAAAGAGTGAAATCTGGGTCGGTATTTTTTTGTTGGTTGCCCTGCTGGCGGCGCTGTTTATCTGCCTGAAAGCGGCGGACGTATCGTCAATGAAATCAGAACCAACCTACCGCATTTACGCCACCTTCGATAACATCGGCGGCCTGAAAAACCGTTCACCGGTGCGAATTGGCGGCGTAGTGATTGGTCGCGTTGCGGATATTGAACTGGATCCGAAAACCTACTTACCGCGCGTCGCAATCGACATCGAAGATCGCTATAACCATATCCCTGATACCAGTTCGCTGGCCATTCGTACCTCTGGTCTGCTCGGCGAACAGTATCTGGCGCTGAACGTCGGCTTTGAAGACCCTGAACTGGGAACGTCTATCCTTAAAGATGGCGGTATCATCCAGGACACTAAATCAGCGATGGTACTGGAAGACCTGATTGGCCAATTCCTTTACAACAGCAAAGGCAGCGACAATCAGAATTCAGGCGATGCGCAGGGTTCTGCAGATGGACATACTGGTACAGCGACGCCTGCGACTGGCGCGACGAATTAATCTCAGGAGATACTCGACATGTTTAAACGTTTACTGATGGTCGCCATGCTGGTGATTGCGCCGCTGACGGCGGCCACTGCGGCAGACCAAACCAACCCTTATAAGCTGATGAATGAAGCGGCGCAGAAGACGTTCGATCGCCTGAAGAATGAACAACCTAAGATTCGTTCTAACCCGAACTACCTGCGCGACGTGGTCGATCAGGAACTGCTGCCGTACGTACAGGTGAAATACGCCGGTGCGCTGGTGCTGGGCCGTTACTATAAAGACGCGACCCCTGCGCAGCGTGAAGCTTACTTCACCGCTTTCCGTGAATACCTGAAACAGGCGTACGGTCAGGCGCTGGCAATGTACCACGGTCAGACCTACCAGATTGCGCCAGAACAGCCGCTGGGCGATGCGACCATCGTGCCTATCCGTGTGACCATCATCGACCCGAACGGCCGCCCTCCGGTACGCCTGGACTTCCAGTGGCGTAAAAATACCCAGACGGGTAACTGGCAGGCCTATGACATGATTGCGGAAGGGGTGAGCATGATCACCACCAAGCAGAACGAATGGAGCGACCTGCTGCGCACCAAAGGCATTGACGGCCTGACCGCACAGCTGAAATCCATTTCTGCACAGCCAATCACCCTGGATCAGAAAAAATAATGGCCGAACCGCTAAGCTGGAAGCGCGATGGTGAACGCCTGGCGCTGCACGGTGAACTGGATCAGGATTTTCTGGTGTCCCTGTGGGATGCCAGAGGTGAAGCGACCCAGGGCGTGTCGGTTCTCGACCTCAGCGGCCTTAGCCGTGTTGATACGGCTGGCCTGGCGCTGCTGGTGCATCTGGTTGAACTTATCCGCGCACAGGGGCGTACCCCGAGCCTGGAAGGGGTAAGCGAAAAACTGGCGACCCTGAAAAGCTTGTATAACCTGCCGGAAGGCATGATCCCCTAACAGTTTCAGCACGTTACTGTTGTGGTTTCTGATAAAGCCCCATCAATCTCAACGATGGGGCTTTTTGCTTGTTTAAGACCGCGCCACTTTCCTCTAAGATGTGGGGCTTGTTTTCACTCTCAAATGAAATGCGAACCTATGGAAAATAATGAAATTCAGACCGTGCTGATGAACGCACTCTCCCTTCAGGAAGTTCTCGTTTCTGGCGATGGCAGCCACTTCCAGGTCATTGCCGTGGGTGAGATGTTTGATGGCATGAGCCGGGTTAAGAAGCAGCAGACTATCTACGGCCCGCTGATGGAGTACCTTGCGGACAACCGCATTCATGCCCTGTCGATCAAGGCGTACACCCCACAAGAGTGGGCACGCGATCGCAAACTCAACGGTTTTTGAGCCAGGGGAAAAGTGTGCGCACTTTTCCGGTGGCGAACGTGAATACTTAACAGAGATTAGATTTGATGGATAAATTTCGTGTGCAGGGGCCAACCCGCCTTCAGGGCGAGGTCACCATTAGCGGTGCTAAAAATGCTGCCCTGCCGATTCTTTTTGCCGCTTTGCTGGCAGAAGACCCGGTAGAGATCCAGAACGTACCGAAGCTGAAAGACGTTGATACGTCCATGAAGCTGTTGACTCAGCTGGGTGCAAAAGTTGAGCGTAACGGCTCGGTGTGGATTGACGCGGGCTCGGTAAACGTCTTCTGTGCGCCATACGACCTGGTGAAAACCATGCGTGCTTCTATTTGGGCGCTGGGGCCGCTGGTGGCGCGTTTTGGCCAGGGCCAGGTTTCTCTGCCGGGTGGCTGCACCATCGGTGCGCGTCCGGTCGACCTGCATATCTCTGGTCTCGAGCAACTGGGCGCAGAAATTAAGCTGGAAGAAGGCTACGTCAAAGCAAGCGTTAACGGTCGTCTGAAAGGCGCGCATATTGTGATGGATATGGTCAGCGTTGGCGCGACCGTTACCATCATGTCCGCCGCGACGCTGGCGGAAGGCACCACCATCATCGAAAACGCCGCTCGTGAGCCGGAAATCGTCGATACGGCGAACTTCCTCAACGCCATGGGTGCGAAGGTAACGGGTCAGGGTACCGACCGCATCACCATCGAAGGCGTGAAGCGTCTGGGTGGCGGTGTCTACCGCGTTCTGCCCGATCGTATCGAAACCGGCACCTTCCTGGTGGCAGCGGCGATCTCTGGCGGGAAAATTGTCTGCCGCAACGCGCAGCCGGATACTCTGGATGCCGTTCTGGCTAAGCTGCGTGAAGCCGGCGCCGACGTTGAAGTCGGTGAAGATTGGATAAGCCTGGACATGCACGGTAAGCGCCCTAAAGCGGTGAACGTGCGTACCGCGCCACATCCGGCATTCCCAACTGACATGCAGGCCCAGTTCACCCTGCTGAACATGGTTGCGGAAGGCACTGGCGTGATCACTGAAACGGTCTTCGAAAACCGCTTCATGCACATTCCAGAACTTATCCGTATGGGTGCACGTGCAGAAATCGAAAGCAACACCGCGATTTGCCACGGCGTTGAGCAGCTCTCCGGGGCTCAGGTGATGGCAACTGACCTGCGCGCCTCTGCAAGCCTCGTGCTGGCGGGCTGTATCGCCCAGGGCACCACAATCGTTGACCGTATCTATCACATCGATCGCGGTTACGAGCGCATTGAAGATAAGCTGCGCGCTTTAGGTGCTAATATCGAACGTATCAAAGGCGAGTAATCGCAACGCCTATTTAAGCGCCCGCAGATCCTGCTGGGCGCTTCTCACCTAATATCTCACTCATTTTCCTGCTTACTGCGCCGAATAGACTGCGTTCTGTCGATAAACACATGGGTGACTGGATCGTGATAGCGCGATGGCCAAATAATCCATGGGTCCGTTTCCAGAACTTTGGCAATGATCATCTCGCCTTTCGGCCACGGACGCGAAAGCACGTTGGCTAAGGTGGATGAGCTTAGCCCGTTCTTGCGTGATTCTGCTGCCATTGATGTGCCTTTTTTACGTAACCCCGCGATAATGTCGGCGGGATGCCAGTCGCTAAACTTCTCCATACTTCCTCCCTGAAAACGGTCATTAACTCGTTACGTTGAGTGCGGAATATACTGTATCGCTCTTTTCGGTAAGTTCATAAAGAGTTCTAGTAAGTTTAATTAAATTAGGAAAACATCAAATTTTTGGCAAAAAAAAGCGCCTTTCGGCGCTTTCAGGAACTTTTTCAGCGTTATCGCGGAGAAGCGAACCGGGGATTAGCGATCGCGCTGAACGGCGATATGGGCAAGCCCGATAAGCGCATCGCGCCACGGCGTATCCGGCAGGGATACCAGGGAAGCAATCGCTTTGTCAGCTTCTTCCTCGGCGCGCTGACGCGTCCACTCCAGTGAACCACAGGCGGCCATCGCCTCCAGCACTGGCTCAAGCAGATGGCGACCGTTGCCCTGCTCAATAGCACCACGAATCAGCAGAGCCTGCTCCGGAGTGCCATTACGCATAGCGTGCAGCAGCGGCAGCGTCGGTTTGCCCTCGTTGAGGTCATCGCCCACGTTTTTACCCAGCGTTTCACCATCGGCGCTATAGTCGAGCAGATCGTCAATCAGCTGGAAAGCGGTGCCGAGGTAGCGGCCATAGTCCTGCAGACCTTTCTCCTGCTCTGGCGTACAGTCGGCAAGCAGACCTGAACACTGCGCCGCCGCTTCGAACAGACGCGCCGTTTTGCTGTAAATGACGCGCATGTAGTTCTCTTCGGTAATGTCCGGGTCGTTAACGTTCATCAGTTGAAGGACTTCGCCTTCGGCAATGACGTTTACCGCTTCAGACATGACCTCCAGCACCTTCAGCGAACCGAGGCTGGTCATCATCTGGAAGGCGCGCGTATAGATAAAATCGCCAACCAGCACGCTGGCCGCGTTGCCAAAAGCCGCGTTTGCCGTCGCCTTACCGCGACGCATATCGGACTCATCGACAACGTCGTCGTGCAGCAGCGTTGCGGTATGAATAAATTCGATCAGCGCAGCGATAGTGACGTGGGCATTTCCCTGATAGCCAACGGCACGGGCGGCCAATACGGCGATCATCGGACGAATCCGTTTCCCGCCGCCGCTGACGATGTAATAGCCAAGCTGATTGATCAATTGGACGTCCGAGTTGAGCTGCTCGAGAATCGTCGCATTGACACCCGCCATATCCTGCGCGGTTAACTCGTTGATTTGTTGTAGATTCATCGCAAAAGCCGGGCTTAATGTCCTGTTTACCACTTATCCATATGGGATAACGAAGGTTTTACGTTAGCGTTGTAGATACGATTGTACTGAAAAAACGCCTCAGATAAACGTTACTGTGCAGGTTGTATTTTTTTTCTGCATGTATTGATGCTAGCACTTGTCAAAGGCTCGCGTTTTGCGTAATATTCGCGCCCTATTGTGAATATTTATAGCGCACTCTGAATCACATAAAGTTGTGCGCGGAAGCGGAGTTTATATGTACGCGGTTTTCCAAAGTGGTGGTAAACAACACCGAGTTAGCGAAGGTCAGACCGTTCGCCTGGAAAAGCTGGACATCGCAACTGGCGAATCTGTTGAATTCGCTGAAGTTCTGATGATCGCAAACGGTGAAGAAGTCAAAATCGGCGTTCCTTTCGTTGATGGCGGCGTTATCAAAGCTGAAGTTGTTGCTCATGGTCGTGGCGAGAAAGTTAAAATCGTTAAGTTTCGTCGTCGTAAACACTACCGTAAGCAGCAGGGCCATCGTCAGTGGTTCACTGATGTGAAAATTACTGGCATCAGCGCTTAAGTTAAGGGGAGCAGATTAAATGGCACATAAAAAGGCTGGTGGCTCGACTCGTAACGGTCGCGACTCAGAAGCTAAACGTCTTGGCGTAAAACGCTTTGGCGGCGAATCCGTTCTGGCTGGTAGCATCATCGTTCGTCAACGTGGTACTCAGTTCCACGCTGGCTCTAACGTAGGCTGCGGCAAAGACCACACTCTGTTTGCTAAAGCAGACGGTAAAGTGAAATTCGAAGTGAAAGGCCCGAAAAACCGTCGTTATATCAGCATCGTTGCTGAATAAGTTTTTCGCGTCCCGGTAACGGATGAAAGCCCCGCAACGTGTTGCGGGGCTTTTTACATTCGACGCCAGAAAAATGATGGGTTGTACCACCGTTTCAGGGCAGGGAATCCGGTATGAAGCAGCAGGCGGGCATTGGCATTCTATTGGCGCTCACCACAGCAGTATGCTGGGGCGCACTTCCGATTGCCATGAAGCAGGTTCTGGAGGTCATGGAGCCACCCACTATCGTCTTCTACCGCTTTCTAATGGCAAGCTGTGGCCTGGGCCTCATTTTGTCCTGGAAGCGCAAGCTGCCCTCTTTACGGCTGTTTCGCGACCCACGCTGGCTTGTACTGCTGCTTATCGCTACCGGCGGGCTGTTCGGTAACTTCGTCCTGTTTAGCTCATCGCTGCAGTATGTGAGTCCGACGGCATCTCAGGTTATCGGCCAACTTTCGCCCGTTGGGATGATGGTCGCCAGCGTCTTTATTCTTAAAGAGAAGATGCGCGGTACGCAGATAGTCGGCGCAATCATGCTTATCTGCGGGCTGGTGATGTTCTTTAACACCAGCCTGATTGAAATTTTTACCCGCCTGACCGATTACACCTGGGGTGTCATTTTTGGGGTTAGCGCGGCGATGGTCTGGGTGAGCTACGGTGTCGCACAAAAGGTGTTATTGCGGCGTCTGGCTTCACAGCAGATCCTCTTTTTATTGTACACTTTATGTACGATTGCACTGCTGCCATTAGCTAAGCCTGAAGTTATCGGACAACTGAGCGACTGGCAGCTAGCCTGTCTGATCTTCTGTGGTCTGAACACACTGGTCGGTTATGGGGCGCTGGCGGAAGCCATGGCGCGCTGGCAGGCGGCACAGGTGAGCGCGTTAATCACGCTGACTCCTCTGTTTACCCTGTTATTTTCAGATTTATTATCAATGGCCTGGCCCGATTTCTTCGCCAGACCGATGTTGAACCTTATTGGTTACCTCGGTGCGTTTGTCGTGGTTGCGGGCGCGATGTATTCCGCCATTGGTCATCGTCTTTGGGGGCGGTGGCGTAAGCGTGAAGCGGTTGTT
The DNA here is from genome assembly GCF_046569695.1 of Kluyvera sp. 142486. Lineage (NCBI taxonomy): Bacteria > Pseudomonadati > Pseudomonadota > Gammaproteobacteria > Enterobacterales > Enterobacteriaceae > Kluyvera > Kluyvera sp. 142486. The sequence goes on along the minus strand of NZ_JBKHUI010000006.1, from coordinate 140,388 downwards.
CCGTTACCCCGCGCAGGCGAATGATTTACGGAGAGTAAAATGAAGTTTGTTGATGAAGCAACGATCCTGGTCGTAGCAGGTGATGGCGGTAATGGTTGCGTAAGCTTCCGCCGTGAAAAATATATTCCTCGTGGTGGTCCTGACGGCGGTGACGGCGGTGACGGCGGTGACGTCTGGATGGAAGCCGACGAGAACCTGAACACCCTGATTGACTACCGTTTCGAAAAATCTTTCCGCGCTGAACGCGGTCAAAACGGCGCAAGCCGCGACTGTACCGGTAAACGTGGTAAAGACGTCACCATCAAGGTGCCGGTGGGTACCCGCGTTATCGATCAGGGCACCGGCGAAACCATGGGCGATATGACCAAGCATGGTCAGCGTCTGATGGTTGCTAAAGGCGGCTGGCACGGCCTGGGTAACACCCGTTTTAAATCGTCCGTTAACCGTACGCCACGTCAAAAGACCATGGGTACGCCGGGCGATAAGCGTGACCTGCAGCTCGAACTGATGCTGCTGGCGGACGTGGGTATGCTGGGCATGCCGAACGCCGGTAAATCCACCTTTATCCGCGCTGTGTCTGCGGCGAAGCCAAAAGTGGCTGACTATCCGTTTACCACCCTGGTGCCAAGCCTTGGTGTGGTGCGTGTCGATAACGAGAAGAGCTTCGTGGTCGCCGACATCCCTGGTCTGATTGAAGGCGCATCCGAAGGCGCTGGCCTCGGTATCCGCTTCCTGAAGCACCTTGAGCGCTGCCGCGTATTGCTGCACATCATTGATATCGATCCGATCGATGGCTCCGATCCGGCTGAAAACGCGAAAATCATCATTGGTGAGCTTGAGAAATACAGCGAGAAGCTGGCGAATAAGCCACGTTGGCTGCTCTTCAACAAGATCGACACCATGGATAAAGCGGAAGCTGAAACTAAAGCCAAAGCGATTGCCGAAGCGATGGGTTGGGAAGATAAGTACTACCTGATCTCCGCAGCAAGCCAGGTTGGCGTGAAAGACCTGTGCTGGGACGTGATGAACTTCATCATCGAGAACCCAATTGCTCAGGCTGAAGAAGCGAAACAGCCAGAGAAAGTCGAGTTCATGTGGGATGACTACCATCGCCAGCAACTGGACGAAGTCGCCGCAGAAGCTGAAGACGAAGAGTGGGATGACGATTGGGATGAAGACGACGAAGAAGGCGTTGAGTTCATCTACAAACGTTAATTCAACGTCCTCTGTAGCCCGGCGTCACTTCGTTCGGGCTACCAAAACCAAATAAAAAGGGCCGCGTCTGCGGCCCTTTCTTTATCAGTTGTTCTGATAAATATCCTTGTACAACCGGCTCTCAAAGCGTACCAGCGGAATGCGTCGATTACGCTGATCCGCCGGCGGAACTGCGTACCCTGACAGATACTGCACAAACGCCATGCGTTGCCCGCTAGCGGTAGTGATAAAGCCCGCCAGGTTGTATACGCCCTGCAGTGAACCGGTTTTCGCCGAAACCTTCCCATCCACGCCTGCCTGATGCAGACCCGCACGGTACTGTAGTGAACCATCGTGTCCGGCAAGCGGTAACATTGAGATGAAGTCCAGCTCGTTATCATGCTGGGCGATATACTGCAGCGCCTGCATCATGGTCGCTGGCGCCAGCAGGTTATGGCGCGACAGGCCGGAGCCGTCAGCGATAATCGTGTTGCCTAAATCCACGCCGGCCTGCTGACGCAGAATCTGACGAACTGCGTCGGAACCCGCGCGCCAGGTACCCGGTACACCGAAGCGTGAATGGCCGATCATGCGGAATACGGTATCAGCAATCATATTGTCTGATTTTTTCAGCATGATTTTCAGCAAGTCGTGCAGCGGTGCCGATTGCTTGCTGGCGATGACCGTCCCCGGTTCGTTTACCAGCGTCTGGCGCAGTAGGGTGCCGGTATAGGTGATCCCGGCCTGCTTCAACTCGTCTTTGATAATCGCCCCGGCGTAGCTGGCGCCATCCTGAATGGCGAACGCCAGCGGCAGCGGGTCAGCGCGTTGTGGCAGGCAGCCGGTGAGCGTATAGCGGTTCAGATCGCCAGGTACGACGTCCAGCTCGCAGTACTGTGCTTCCGGCGAGCCTTTGGCCAGCGTACGTACCTGGCTGAACATAGTTACCGGGTAGTAAGAGGCAATGCGAATAAACGCCAGATCGTTAGCTTTCTGGGCGCTATAAAGTGAAATCGAGAAGCAGTTGCGGTCGATAATGGCGGCTGCTGGCGGTGCGCTAAAGCACTGGGTCATATCGTTCCACGGCCAGCCTGGGGCTTTATCGTGGCTGGCGAAGATGGAGGTATCGATCAGCACGTTACCGTCAATATTCTGTACGCCCGACTTTTTCAAGGTGGTGACCATATTGCGAATATCCTGGCGTTTTAGCGTAGGATCGCCGCCAAATCGTGCAATTAAGTCGCCTTTTAATGTACCGTTATCCACGCTGCCTTTACTCTCAAGCGTGGTGGTAAAGCGGAAATCCGGGCCAAGCTGAAGTAGGGCTGCCAGCGCGGTAAGTACCTTTTGAGTACTGGCCGGCAGCGCCATCTGCTGGCCGTGATAATCAATCAGCGGCGCGGGTGCGCCCACTTTCTGTACCAGAAGCGCGAGGTTGGCCCCGTCGGGAAGTTGATTAATATATTCATCAACATTCGCGGCCTGAACGCTAAACGCTATACTGGTAGTCAATCCGATGATAAATCTAGGAAATCGCATATTCTCGCGCTAACAACCTGGAAACAAGCCGTCATACTACGGCGCAACGCCCTGTAAAGTAAACGATGACCCGTAGTGAACTTCGGGGTAAAATACGTATCAAACTAAAAATTGCTGCTGACCTGGGGCTTCGTACCCGGGTCGGTTTTCTTTTGCTTCTGGCCTGGTGTTGATAGCGACCCAGGCGGGCTTAGCAGCCGGAGCGGGGCGAACCGCTCCCTACAGGAATGTTTAAGAGGTATAACAATGCAAGCTATTCCGATGACCCTTCGTGGTGCAGAAAAACTGCGTGAAGAGCTGGACTTTCTGAAGTCAGTTCGCCGCCCTGAAATCATTGCGTCTATCGCTGAAGCGCGCGAGCACGGCGACCTGAAAGAGAACGCAGAGTATCACGCTGCTCGTGAGCAGCAGGGCTTCTGCGAAGGTCGTATCAAAGATATCGAAGCGAAACTGTCTAACGCGCAGGTTATCGACATCACCAAGATCCCGAACAATGGTCGCGTGATCTTCGGTGCCACCGTGAAGGTGCTGAACCTGGATAACGATGAAGAGCAGACTTACCGCATCGTGGGCGACGACGAAGCTGATTTCAAACAGAACCTGATCTCCGTTAACTCACCGATCGCCCGTGGGTTGATTGGCAAAGAGCAGGATGACGTGGTAACTATCCGTACCCCGGGTGGTGAAGTTGAATTCGAAATCATCCACGTGGATTATCTGTAAGATCGGTTCAACACTGAATTGTTGAACGAGTGTAAAGATAAGAAAAAGGCCGCATAGCGGCCTTTTATCAAGCATAAGAGCGTGGCATGTTGCTAGCCCTCGTATAGAAAATCCCTCATTTAACACAATGTTGTGTCAGAAATTAGGATATTCTTAACGTGGCAACGAGATTTTGCGTTCTTTACCAGGGCGATAAAGCACCAGTATTTTACCGATGACCTGTACATTACAGGCGCCGGTTTCGCGAACGATAGCGTCCACAATCAAAGTTTTGGTCTCTCTGTCTTCCGAGGCGACTTTCACCTTGATAAGTTCATGGTGCTCTAACGCTAGTTCAATCTCGGCCAGTACCCCTTCGGTCAAACCATTGTTGCCAAGCATAACTACAGGCTTGAGCGAATGTGCGAGACCTTTCAGGTGCTGTTTTTGTTTAGTACTCAGATTCATCGTATATTTTTGCTTACGTTGGGATTGAAAACGGGTCATTCTACCGCCATCTCCCATATATCGCCAAACGATGCGTAGAAATTTACGCCGAAAGGCTACGATGAACTGCCCCGATGGGAATGTTAAATGACAGGTAAAAAGCGTTCTGCCAGTTCAAGCCGCTGGCTTCAGGAACACTTTAGCGATAAATATGTTCAAGAGGCACAGAAAAAGGGGTTACGTTCCCGTGCCTGGTTTAAACTTGATGAAATACAGCAAAGTGACAAACTTTTTAAACCGGGGATGACGGTAGTCGACCTCGGTGCTGCACCAGGAGGCTGGTCACAGTACGTGGTCACGCAGATTGGTGGCAAAGGCCGCATCATCGCTTGCGATCTTCTACCTATGGATCCAATCGTCGGTGTGGACTTCCTTCAGGGCGATTTTCGTGATGAACTCGTGATGAAGGCATTACTGGAACGCGTGGGTGACAGTAAAGTACAAGTTGTCATGTCAGATATGGCACCAAACATGAGCGGAACGCCGGCGGTTGACATCCCCCGGGCCATGTATCTGGTGGAACTGGCGCTTGAAATGGCTCGTGATGTGTTAGCGCCGGGCGGAAATTTTGTAGTGAAAGTGTTCCAGGGCGAAGGCTTCGATGAGTACCTAAGGGAAATTCGCTCCCTGTTTACGAAGGTTAAAGTTCGTAAGCCGGACTCTTCTCGTGCGCGTTCACGTGAAGTGTACATTGTAGCGACCGGGCGAAAGTGATAGACGGTGGTTTTTCAAACGAAAGTTTGAAAGAAACTGGATATAGAGTATCCTGACGCTGTTTTTAACACAGTTGTAATATGAGGTTAATCCCTTGAGTGACATGGCGAAAAACCTAATACTCTGGCTGGTCATTGCCGTTGTGCTGATGTCAGTATTCCAGAGCTTTGGGCCCAGCGAATCGAACGGCCATAAGGTGGATTATTCTACCTTCCTGCAAGAGGTCAATAACGACCAGGTTCGCGAAGCGCGTATCAACGGACGTGAGATCAACGTTACCAAGAAAGATAGTAACCGTTACACGACTTACATCCCGGTTAACGATCCGAAGCTGCTTGACAACCTGCTGACGAAAAACGTCAAAGTGGTTGGTGAGCCGCCTGAAGAACCAAGCCTGCTGGCTTCTATCTTCATTTCCTGGTTCCCGATGCTGCTGCTGATCGGCGTCTGGATCTTCTTCATGCGCCAAATGCAGGGCGGCGGTGGCAAAGGTGCCATGTCGTTCGGTAAGAGCAAGGCGCGCATGCTGACGGAAGACCAGATTAAAACCACCTTTGCCGACGTTGCAGGCTGCGACGAAGCGAAAGAAGAGGTGGGTGAGCTGGTTGAGTACCTGCGTGAACCGAGCCGTTTCCAGAAGCTGGGCGGTAAAATCCCGAAAGGTGTGCTGATGGTTGGCCCTCCGGGTACCGGTAAAACGTTGCTGGCAAAAGCGATTGCTGGCGAAGCGAAAGTACCGTTCTTCACCATTTCCGGTTCTGACTTCGTAGAAATGTTCGTGGGTGTTGGTGCATCTCGTGTGCGCGACATGTTCGAACAGGCTAAGAAAGCGGCACCGTGCATCATCTTCATCGATGAAATCGACGCCGTAGGCCGCCAGCGTGGCGCAGGTCTGGGCGGTGGTCACGATGAACGTGAGCAGACGCTGAACCAGATGCTGGTTGAGATGGATGGCTTCGAAGGTAACGAAGGTATCATCGTTATCGCGGCAACTAACCGTCCAGACGTACTTGACCCAGCGCTGCTGCGTCCAGGCCGTTTCGACCGTCAGGTTGTGGTTGGTTTGCCGGACGTTCGCGGTCGTGAACAGATTCTGAAAGTGCATATGCGTCGCGTGCCGCTGGCACCTGATATTGATGCAGCAATCATTGCTCGTGGTACTCCTGGTTTCTCCGGTGCAGATCTGGCGAACCTGGTGAACGAAGCGGCACTGTTTGCAGCGCGCGGCAACAAGCGCGTGGTATCGATGGTTGAGTTCGAAAAAGCGAAAGACAAAATCATGATGGGTGCGGAACGTCGCTCCATGGTGATGACGGAAGCGCAGAAAGAATCCACCGCTTACCACGAAGCAGGCCACGCGATTATCGGTCGCCTGGTACCGGAACACGATCCGGTGCACAAAGTGACGATTATCCCACGCGGTCGCGCGCTGGGTGTGACCTTCTTCCTGCCTGAAGGCGACGCTATCAGCGCCAGCCGTCAGAAACTGGAAAGTCAGATCTCCACCCTGTACGGCGGTCGTCTGGCAGAAGAAATTATTTATGGCGTAGAACATGTTTCTACCGGTGCGTCGAACGACATTAAAGTCGCGACTAACCTGGCACGTAACATGGTCACCCAGTGGGGCTTCTCCGATAAACTCGGTCCGCTGCTGTACGCGGAAGAAGAGGGCGAAGTATTCCTGGGGCGCTCTGTCGCCAAAGCGAAACACATGTCTGATGAAACCGCGCGTATCATCGACCAGGAAGTGAAAGCGCTTATCGAACGTAACTACGCTCGAGCTCGCCAGCTCCTGAACGACAACATGGATATTCTGCATGCAATGAAAGATGCGCTCATGAAATATGAGACCATCGATGCACCGCAGATTGACGACCTGATGGCTCGCCGCGACGTGCGTCCGCCAGCAGGCTGGGAAGAACCAGGTTCATCCAACAACTCTGGCAACACGGGTAAACCAAGTGCGCCACGTCCGGTTGATGAACCGCGTGCTCCGGACTCTGGCACCATGTCAGAGCAGCTGGGCGACAAATAAGTTATCCCATCGTTGATGACTGTGCTTCACCTGAAACCCTGGGGCTTGCTCCAGGGTTTTTTTATGCCACCAATAAGAACTCAGAAGGATTCGCTATGAAACTCACCGCCCAGGGCTCCATCCTGGATCTTTCCCATCCACACGTGATGGGGATCCTCAACGTTACGCCGGATTCGTTCTCCGACGGCGGCACGCACAATACGCTGGTTGAGGCGGTGAAACATGCGAACCTGATGATTAACGCCGGCGCGACGATCATCGATGTCGGTGGCGAGTCAACCCGCCCTGGTGCGCTGGATGTCAGCGTGGAAGAAGAGCTGGCGCGCGTAATCCCGGTGGTCGAGGCGATCGCCCAGCGCTTCGAAGTGTGGATTTCGGTGGATACCTCTAAGCCAGAAGTGATCCGCGAATCTGCTCGTGCGGGAGCGCATATCATCAACGATATCCGCTCGCTCAGCGAACCGGGCGCCCTGGAAGCCGCGGCGGAAACCGGGCTGCCGGTGTCGCTGATGCACATGCAGGGCAATCCGAAAACCATGCAAGAAGCGCCGAAATATGACGATGTCTTTGCGGAGGTGAACCAGTACTTTGTGGAGCAGATCGCACGTTGTGAAAATGCGGGTATCGGAAAAGATAAATTGCTGCTCGACCCGGGGTTCGGTTTCGGTAAAAATCTCTCTCACAATTACGCATTACTCGCTCGCCTGTCAGAATTCCATCATTTCGGTCTGCCGCTGTTCGTCGGTATGTCGCGGAAATCGATGATTGGCCAACTGCTGAACGTGGGGCCATCAGAACGCCTTAGCGGCAGCCTGGCGTGTGCGGTGATTGCAGCTATGCAGGGCGCGCATATCGTTCGCGTCCACGATGTCAAAGAAACTGTTGAGGCGATGCGTGTGGTCGAAGCCACGCTGTCTGCGAAGGGAAAAAAACGTTATGAGTAATCGCAAGTATTTTGGTACCGATGGGATCCGTGGCCGTGTAGGCGATGCGCCAATCACTCCTGATTTTGTCCTGAAGCTCGGTTGGGCGGCGGGTAAAGTGCTGGCAAGCCACGGCTCGCGTAAAATCATTATCGGTAAAGATACCCGCATCTCTGGCTATATGCTGGAGTCTGCTCTGGAAGCGGGTCTGGCAGCGGCGGGCTTATCTGCCTCCTTCACCGGCCCAATGCCAACCCCTGCGGTTGCTTATCTGACCCGTACCTTCCGCGCGGAAGCTGGCATCGTTATCTCTGCATCGCATAACCCGTTCTATGACAACGGCATCAAGTTCTTCTCCATCGACGGCACCAAACTGCCGGATGAAGTGGAAGAAGCGATTGAAGCTGAAATGGAAAAAGAGATCACCTGTGTGGACTCCGCCGAGCTGGGTAAAGCTAGCCGAATCGTTGATGCTGCGGGCCGCTACATCGAGTTCTGCAAAGGGACCTTCCCGAATGAACTGAGCCTCAACCACCTGAAAATCGTCGTTGACTGTGCGAACGGCGCCACCTACCACATTGCGCCGAACGTACTGCGTGAGCTGGGCGCGAACGTGATTGCTATTGGCTGTGAGCCAAACGGTGTGAACATCAACGAAGAAGTGGGCGCTACTGATGTGCGTGCGCTGCAGGCGCGCGTGCTGGCGGAAAAAGCCGATCTGGGGATCGCGCTGGACGGCGACGGTGACCGCGTCATCATGGTTGACCACGAAGGTAACAAAGTCGATGGCGATCAGATCATGTACATCATCGCGCGTGAAGCGCTGCGCCAGGGCCAACTGCGCGGTGGCGCGGTAGGTACGCTGATGAGCAACATGGGGCTGGAAGTGGCGCTGAAACAGCTGGGTATTCCATTCACCCGCGCGAAAGTGGGCGACCGCTACGTGCTGGAAAAAATGCAGGAGAAAGGCTGGCGCATCGGGGCGGAAAACTCTGGTCACGTTATCCTGCTGGACAAAACCACCACCGGTGACGGCATCGTGGCTGGCCTGCAGGTCGTTGCGGCGATGGTGCGCAACCACATGAGCCTGCACGATCTGTGCAGCGGCATGAAGATGTTCCCACAGGTGTTGGTTAACGTACGCTACACCGACGGTAAATCCAACCCGCTGGAAAATGAGGTCGTGAAAGCGACGGCTGCGGAAGTGGAAGCGGCGCTGGGTAACCGTGGCCGCGTGCTGTTGCGTAAATCCGGTACCGAGCCGCTGATTCGCGTCATGGTTGAAGGTGAAGAAGAAGCGCAGGTCACCGCGTTCGCTCACCGCATTGCTGATGCGGTAAAAGCGGTATAACCGTGATGTAAGTGATTAAAAAGGTGGCGCTTGCCGCCTTTTTATTGCTGATTATGCGTTGTTTTGCTGTTTTTTTCCGCAGTTGATACAATGTGTCGAAATTGCCCTTGCGAAGGTCATTCGCTTTGGTTAGTATTCACACCCGCTTCAGTGGGAAACATAAACATCCCGCTTTATTGGTAGAAGCACTTGGTACGCGGTGTCCCCGCAAGGAACAGGTTGATTATGTACGAAGCTCTTTTAGTTGTTTTCCTTATTGTAGCGATTGGCCTTGTGGTCCTCGTTATGCTGCAGCAAGGTAAAGGCGCTGATATGGGAGCCTCCTTTGGAGCAGGCGCTTCCGCTACGCTGTTTGGTTCTAGTGGTTCTGGTAATTTCATGACCCGCATGACCGCTGTGTTTGCGACGCTGTTCTTCATTATCAGTCTGGTACTGGGCAACATCAACAGTAACAAGACCAATAAAGGAAGCGAGTGGGAAAATCTGACTGCGCCTAAGACTGAGCAAACTACTCAGCCAGCGGCACCGGCACAGCCGACCAGCGATATCCCGCATTAATAGTAGTATCCGTGCTGAGGTGGTGGAATTGGTAGACACGCTACCTTGAGGTGGTAGTGCCCTAACGGGCTTGTGGGTTCGAGTCCCATCCTCAGTACCAATATTCCGAAAGAAAGACGCTGAAAAGCGTCTTTTTTTTCGTCTGTAGAAAACCACCGTGGTTTCGTAGGCCGGATAAGGCAACGTCGTTATCCGGCATGCTTCGGCTTAGTCAGCCTTTGGGAAATCAACCACGGTGTCGTTCACTCGGTTCACCATGTTGGTAAACAGAATAGCGCTGATGGCGCTGATGGCTTCGATCACCTGACGGTCGCTGAACCCGGCATCGCGCAGAGCGGCAACATCGGCTTCTGGCAGGGTACCCGTTGTGGTTACCAGCGTTTGCGAGAATTTCGCCAGTGCGTCGAGGTGGGCATCTTCGGCATACTCTGCACGGCGCAGTTCGCGAATCTGTTCACTGCTGAAGCCGGCTTTTTTCGCCATCATGCTGTGGGCCGCCAGGCAGTAATCGCAGCCGGTAGCTTCGCTCACCGCCAGGTTGATGGTTTCCAGTTCCTTCGCGTTCAGGCTCCCCTTATGCAGCATGGCGTTGTGCGCTAGCGCCTGTTGCAGCGACTCCGGTGAATGCCCGCCGATGGTCAGGTAGGCATTCGGCACTTTTCCCATCGCTTTTTTAATCCCGCCAAAGATCTCTGCGGCTTTACCTGTTGCATCTTGTTCACGAATTTCAGCTAAACGGCTCATGACATACTCCTGTTACTAGAGGGTTTGTAGTGGCAATGACGTCATATTAGAGGAGTTGACCGTGCTAGACTGGCGCTCTTCGTCTCATCTTTTTGTCTTATCGTCTCAGGAGTGTTATGGATAGCCTTAGCCATCTTTTGACGCTGCTGGCTCCGCGCTGCGAAGTGAACCTTCACTGTCGCTTCGGTGGGCGCTGGCAGGCGGGGCACGACCAGATGCGTGCTGGCATCGTGCCCTGGCATTTTGTGTTACGTGGGGAAGGGCGTCTTACCGTGGGGAATCAAACCCGGCATATGCGCGCGGGAGATGTCATCCTGTTGCCCCACGGCTCGCCGCATCTCATGGAGAGCCTGGTGGAGTGGGGGCAGGTTCTGCCGGTGGCTCACCGCTTTAACGGCACGCTGACAGAAATGCGTACCGGCAACGAGAGCGATGCGCTGGAGATGCTGTGCGGTGAGTTCTATTTTGGCCCGCACGTTAGCTGGCTGTTTGCCGAAGAGTCGGAGCTTATTCATCTTCATACTGATGAACGAGAAGATTGCCCGGAGTTGGAGATTCTGCTCAACGTTCTGGTGCGCGAAAGCCTGGCCGAGCATCCCGGCGGCAGCGCGATTGTGCGGAGCCTGGGTGATACGCTGTTGGTTTTGCTGCTACGAACGCTGTTGGGAGCAGAGGAACCGCCGGGCGGTTTACTGCGCCTGATGCGCGATGAACGATTGATGCCCGCAGTGCTGGCCGTTCTGGCAACGCCGGAACAGCCCTGGACGATGGAAAGTATGGCAACACGCGCCTTTTTATCACGAGCGACCTTTGCTCGTCACTTTGCCCGCGCTTACCACCTGACGCCACAGGCTTGGCTTACCCAGTTGCGTATGGCGATGGCCGCTCGATTGCTGCACCAGGACCGACAGGCCCGGCTCGATGTCATTGCCGAACGCTGCGGGTTCCAGTCGCTGGCATCGTTCTCAAAAACCTTCAAAAAGCACTATGGCCTGACCCCAGGAGAATGGCGGCGCAGGTAGTGCAACTTCCCTACAGTATGCATTATTCCGCTAGCCCGGCCGAACGAAGTGACGCCGGGATCTCTCCGAGCCCGAAGAATCCCCAGACGCAAAAAAGGCCGCATAAGCGGCCTTTTACATTATCAACGCAGACTTATTTGCCTTTGTTTTCCAGATTCTCAACCTGCGGTAGACCGGTGGCAGAAGAAGCGGTCAGCAGACCCGCTTTCGCGTAGCCGAACAGCTTCTCGCGGGTATCGGTGATGTCGAGGTTACGCATGGTCAGTTGGCCAATACGATCGTCTGGCGAGAACACGGACTCGCCTTTCTCCATAGTCAGACGCTCAGCCTTATAGGTCAGGTTGTCGGACACGGTATTCAGGATGGAATAGTCATTGCCGCGACGCAGTTCCAGCGTCACTTCACCGGTAATCTGGCTGGCGACCCAACGCTGCAGGCCGTCACGCAACATCAGCGCCTGAGAATCGAACCAGCGGCCCTGATACAGCAGTTTGCCTAACTGACGGCCATGAGAGTGATACTGCTCAATAGTATCTTCGTTGTGGATACCGGTCAGCAGACGCTCGTAGGCAATGTGCAACAGTGCCATCCCCGGGGCTTCGTAGATGCCACGGCTCTTCGCTTCGATGATACGGTTTTCAATCTGGTCGCTCATGCCCAGACCGTGACGGCCACCGATGCGGTTCGCTTCCAGCATCATCTCAACGTCGTCGCTGAAGGTTTTACCGTTCAGCGCTACCGGGTGGCCTTGCTCAAAGCGTACGGTCACCTCTTCCGCTGGGATCTTCACGTTCTCGTCCCAGAACTTCACGCCCATGATCGGGTTAACAATCTTCACGCTGGAGTTCAGGAACTCAAGGTCTTTCGCTTCGTGAGTGGCGCCCAGCATGTTGGAGTCGGTGGAGTAGGCTTTCTCAACGGACATCTTGTAGTCAAAGCCGCAGGCAATCATGAATTCAGACATTTCATGACGGCCGCCAAGCTCGTCGATAAAGTCGGTATCGAGCCACGGCTTGTAGATTTGCAGCTCGGCGTTGGTCAGCAGGCCGTAACGATAGAAACGTTCGATATCGTTACCTTTATAAGTACTGCCGTCACCCCAGATATTAACGCCATCTTCTTTCATGGCGGCAACCAGCATAGTACCGGTCACGGCACGGCCCAGCGGGGTGGTGTTGAAGTAGGTCAGACCGCCGGTGGTGTTATGGAAGGCACCACACTGAATTGCAGCGATACCTTCAGCAACCAGTTGTTTACGGCAGTCGATCAGGCGAGCGTTCTCTGCGCCATATTCCATAGCACGACGAGGGATCGCATCATAATCTTCTTCGTCAGGCTGGCCCAGATTTGCAGTATATGCATAAGGGACAGCTCCTTTTTGTCGCATCCACAGCAGCGCTGCGCTGGTGTCAAGACCGCCAGAGAAGGCGATACCAATACGTTGACCTGCTGGAAGATGCTTGAGAATCGTCGTCATAAAGTAAAACCCTGCTTGATTGACTGAAGGATAAATTGCTTACGCTGTCAGTGAATTTTTATGCAAAATAAATGAGTTTTCATTTAATCATGTTTTGACTGGCATCGGAAGGGATTCATGCATTTTTATTCAAAAAATCCGCGCCGTCAGCGCTGATAACCAGCATCACCATACCGCGACGGCTTACGCATTTCTTCTGCATAGAATGTGAGGTTGACAAGCTGTGATCGAGGTCACTATACTGTAGGTCGATTTTACGTCCCGTCCTCGGTACCAAATCCCAGCATTATTTGCATTTTTTGCTCAAAACGAGTAAAATTTGCCACGTTTCAGGCGCGGGGTGGAGCAGCCTGGTAGCTCGTCGGGCTCATAACCCGAAGGTCGTCGGTTCAAATCCGGCCCCCGCAACCACTTTCCCTTAGAGTTCATTTTCAAATATACTGTGAAGACTTAGGCCTTCGTAGCTGGATTTGAAAAAAATTCTTTCGGAAGGTTCTCCAGGCCGCAGTTGCGGCTATAGGGTTCAGTTATCTAAAGCCCCGATTTATCGGGGTTTTTTGTTATCTGACTACAGAATAACTGGGCTTTAGGCCCTTTTTTTATGTCTTGGGGGTGGGTTTGTCCACATTAGAGCAAAAATTAACAGAGATGATTACAGCGCCGGTTGAAGCCTTAGGCTACGAACTGGTCGGCATCGAATTTATTCGCGGTCGCACATCGACACTGCGCATCTATATTGATAGTGAAGATGGCATCAATGTTGATGATTGTGCTGATGTGAGCCACCAGGTAAGCGCAGTGATGGACGTTGAAGATCCTATTACTGTGGCTTACAACCTGGAAGTTTCCTCTCCGGGCCTCGACCGTCCTATGTTCACTGCTGAACACTATGTGCGTTTCATGGGTGAAGAGGTTGCGCTGGTCCTGCGTATGGCGGTTCAGAACCGTCGTAAATGGCAGGGCATTATTAAAGCGGTAGACGGTGAGATGATCACCGTGACAGTCGACGGTAAAGATGAAGTGTTCGCGCTGAGTAACATCCAGAAGGCGAACCTGGTTCCCCACTTTTAACAGTCTGGATTGAGGTGAAAAGCCCGCGATGAACAAAGAAATTTTGGCCGTTGTTGAAGCCGTTTCCAACGAAAAATCACTGCCACGCGAGAAAATTTTTGAAGCGCTGGAAAGTGCGCTGGCTACAGCAACGAAGAAAAAGTACGAACAAGAGATCGACGTTCGCGTTGAAATTGACCGTCGTAGCGGTGATTTCGACACCTTCCGTCGTTGGGTCATTGTCGAAGAAGTGACCCAGCCGACTAAAGAAATTACTCTCGAAGCGGCACGCTTCGAAGACGAAAGCCTGAACGTGGGCGAATACGTTGAAGATCAGATTGAATCTGTCACCTTCGACCGTATCACGACCCAGACGGCAAAACAGGTAATCGTACAGAAAGTACGTGAAGCTGAACGCGCAATGGTTGTTGACCAGTTCCGTGAGCATGAAGGTGAGATCATCACCGGCGTGGTGAAGAAAGTGAACCGCGACAACATCTCCCTGGATCTTGGTAGCAACGCTGAAGCGGTTATCCTGCGTGAAGACATGCTGCCGCGTGAAAACTTCCGTCCAGGCGACCGTATTCGTGGCGTTCTGTATTCCGTACGTCCGGAAGCGCGCGGCGCGCAGCTCTTCGTCACCCGTTCTAAGCCAGAAATGCTGATCGAACTGTTCCGCATTGAAGTGCCAGAAATCGGTGAAGAAGTTATCGAAATCAAAGCCGCTGCTCGCGACCCGGGCTCTCGTGCCAAAATCGCTGTGAAGACCAATGACAAACGTATCGACCCAGTCGGTGCTTGCGTTGGTATGCGCGGCGCGCGTGTTCAGGCGGTCTCTACCGAGCTGGGCGGCGAACGTATCGATATCGTGCTGTGGGACGACAACCCGGCGCAGTTCGTGATCAACGCGATGGCTCCGGCCGACGTGGCATCCATTGTGGTTGACGAAGACAAACACACCATGGATATCGCGGTTGAAGCGGGCAACCTGGCGCAGGCGATTGGCCGTAACGGTCAGAACGTCCGTCTGGCTTCTCAACTGAGCGGCTGGGAACTCAACGTCATGACCGTTGATGACCTGCAGGCGAAGCACCAGGCTGAAGCACACGCGGCTATCGATACCTTCACTAAATATCTCGATATTGATGAAGATTTCGCTACCGTGCTGGTTGAAGAGGGCTTCTCCACGCTGGAAGAACTGGCCTATGTGCCAATGAAAGAACTGCTGGCCATTGATGGCCTGGATGAAGACACCGTTGAAGCACTGCGCGAGCGTGCTAAAAACGCACTGACCACTCTGGCACTGGCCCAGGAAGAGAGCCTCGGTGATAATAAACCGGCTGACGATCTGCTGAATCTGGAAGGATTAGATCGTGAGATGGCCTTCAAACTGGCTGCCCGTGGTGTTTGTACGCTGGAAGATCTCGCCGAACAAGGCATTGATGATCTGGTGGATATCGAAGGCTTAACCGACGAGAAAGCCGGTGAGCTGATTATGGCTGCCCGTAATATCTGCTGGTTCGGTGACGAAGCGTAATAAACTGTAGCAGGAAGGAACAGTATGACAGATGTAACCGTAAAAACGCTGGCTGCAGAAATACAGACCTCCGTGGATCGCCTGGTACAGCAATTTGCTGATGCGGGCATCCCGAAAGGTGCTGATGATTCTGTGTCCGCGCAAGAGAAGCAAACCTTACTGGCGCATCTGAACCGTGAAAATGGTTCCGCCCCAGATAAGTTGACTTTGCAGCGCAAAACGCGCAGTACTCTCAACATTCCAGGTACCGGTGGAAAAAGCAAATCGGTACAAATCGAAGTCCGCAAGACACGCACCTTTGTGAAACGCGATCCGCAAGAGGCTGAACGCCTGGCCGCGGAAGAGCAGGCGCAGCGTGAAGCGGAAGAGCAAGCCCGTCGTGAAGCTGAAGAAGCAGCTAAACGCGAGGCGCAACAAAAAGCTGAACGTGAGGCCGCAGAAAAAGCTAATCGTGAAGCCGCTGATAAAGCGAAACGTGAAGCTGCGGAAAAAGACAAAGTGAGCAATCAACAGACCGACGATATGACCAAAACTGCCCAGGCCGAAAAAGCCCGCCGTGAAAATGAAGCTGCCGAGCTGAAGCGCAAAGCGGAAGAAGAAGCACGTCGCAAGCTTGAAGAAGAAGCGCGCCGCGTAGCGGAAGAAGCTCGCCGTATGGCAGAAGAAAACGAGAAGAATGGTGTGAATACCGCTGAACCGATTGAAGATGCGAGCGATTATCACGTCACTACCTCTCAGCACGCCCGACAGGCTGAAGACGAAAATGACCGCGAAGTTGAAGGTGGTCGTGGCCGTACCCGCACTGCGGCGAAAGCAGCTCGTCCTCAGAAGAAAGGCAACAAACACGCTGAATCTAAAGCCGATCGCGAAGAAGCACGTGCTGCTGGTCGCGGTGGTAAAGGCGGCAAGCGTAAAGGTTCCGCACTGCAACAGGGCTTCCAGAAGCCGGTTCAGGCCGTTAACCGTGACGTTGTGATTGGCGAAACCATCACCGTTGGCGATCTGGCTAACAAGATGGCGGTGAAAGGCTCTCAGGTCATCAAAGCGATGATGAAGCTGGGCGCAATGGCCACCATCAACCAGGTCATCGACCAGGAAACCGCACAGCTGGTTGCCGAAGAGATGGGCCACAAAGTTATCCTGCGTCGTGAAAACGAGCTGGAAGAAGCGGTAATGAGCGACCGTGATACAGGTGCTGCGGCTGAACCGCGCGCACCGGTTGTGACCATCATGGGTCACGTTGACCACGGTAAAACCTCTCTGCTGGACTACATTCGTTCTACGAAAGTGGCCTCTGGCGAAGCGGGCGGCATTACTCAGCACATCGGTGCATATCACGTTGAAACTGAAAACGGGATGATCACCTTCCTGGATACCCCAGGCCACGCAGCGTTTACCTCTATGCGTGCTCGTGGTGCTCAGGCAACGGATATCGTTGTTCTGGTTGTTGCAGCAGACGACGGCGTGATGCCGCAGACCATCGAAGCAATCCAGCACGCGAAAGCGGCGCAGGTGCCTCTGGTTGTTGCTGTGAACAAAATCGATAAGCCAGAAGCCGATATGGATCGCGTTAAGAACGAACTGTCTCAGTACGGCGTTATGCCGGAAGAGTGGGGCGGCGAATCGCAGTTCATTCCTGTATCTGCAAAAGCGGGTACCGGTATCGACGACCTGCTGAACGCTATCCTGCTGCAGGCTGAAGTTCTGGAGCTGAAAGCGGTTCGTAAAGGTATGGCGAGCGGCGCGGTAATCGAATCCTTCCTGGATAAAGGTCGTGGCCCAGTTGCTACCGTCCTGGTTCGTGAAGGTACCCTGAATAAGGGCGATATCGTACTGTGTGGCTTCGAATACGGTCGCGTTCGTGCGATGCGTAACGAACTGGGTCAGGAAGTGCTGGAAGCGGGTCCATCCATTCCAGTGGAAATCCTGGGTCTGTCCGGTGTTCCGGCTGCCGGTGACGAAGTGACAGTCGTTCGTGACGAGAAGAAAGCGCGTGAAGTTGCTCTGTACCGTCAGGGTAAATTCCGTGAAGTTAAACTGGCTCGTCAGCAGAAATCTAAACTCGAGAACATGTTCGCCAACATGACCGAAGGCGAAGTTCACGAAGTGAACATCGTACTGAAGGCCGACGTACAGGGTTCTGTGGAAGCGATCTCCGACTCCTTGCTGAAACTGTCTACCGACGAAGTGAAAGTGAAGATCATCGGTTCTGGCGTAGGTGGTATCACCGAAACCGACGCAACCCTGGCTGCAGCATCCAACGCTATCCTGGTTGGCTTCAACGTACGTGCTGATGCCTCTGCTCGTAAAGTTATCGAGTCAGAAAGCCTGGATCTGCGCTACTACTCCGTCATCTATAACCTGATCGACGAAGTGAAAGCGGCAATGAGCGGCATGCTGTCTCCAGAACTGAAACAGCAGATCATTGGTCTGGCTGAAGTTCGTGACGTGTTCAAATCACCGAAATTCGGTGCGATCGCGGGCTGTATGGTTACCGAAGGTACCATCAAGCGTCACAACCCAATCCGCGTTCTGCGCGACAACGTGGTTATCTATGAAGGCGAGCTGGAATCCCTGCGCCGCTTCAAAGATGACGTTAACGAAGTCCGTAACGGCATGGAATGTGGTATCGGCGTTAAGAACTACAACGACGTTCGCGTTGGCGATATGATCGAAGTGTTCGAAATCATCGAAATCCAACGTACCATCGCCTAACCTTCGTTAAGATTGTCGATTGTAGGCCGGGATCGCCTCGTGCAACCCGGCAATTATTTCAAAAGGGGCTGATAGCCCCTTTTTTGTCTGGAGAATTTATTATGGCGAAAGAATTTGGTCGCCCGCAGCGCGTGGCCCAGGAGATGCAAAAAGAGATCGCAATCATCCTGCAGCGCGAAATTAAAGATCCTCGTCTGGGCATGATGACCACCGTTTCTGGTGTGGAAATGTCCCGTGACCTGGCCTATGCCAAAGTGTTTGTGACCTTCCTGAACGACAAAGATGAAGCGGCGATTAAATCCGGCATCAAAGCGCTGCAGGAAGCCTCTGGTTTTATCCGCTCCCTGCTCGGGAAAGCGATGCGCCTGCGTATCGTGCCGGAACTGACCTTCTTCTACGACAACTCACTGGTTGAAGGTATGCGTATGTCCAACCTGGTGACCAGCGTGGTGAAGCATGACGACGAACGTCGTGTGAACCCAGCGGACGACAGCAAGGAGGACTGATGAGTCGTCCTCGTCGTCGCGGCCGTGATATTCACGGCGTATTGTTGCTGGATAAACCGCAGGGTGCGTCCAGCAACGATGTGCTGCAGAAGGTAAAGCGTATTTATAACGCCAACCGTGCCGGGCATACCGGTGCGCTGGACCCGCTGGCTACCGGCATGCTGCCAATTTGCCTCGGTGAAGCCACCAAGTTTTCCCAGTATCTGCTGGACTCCGACAAGCGTTATCGTGTGATTGCCCGCCTGGGCCAGCGCACCGATACCTCGGATGCTGACGGACAAATTGTGGAAGAACGCCCAGTGACCTTCAGCGATGCGCAGCTGGCTGAAGCGCTGGAGAGCTTCCGTGGAGACACTCAACAGGTGCCATCCATGTATTCGGCGCTGAAGTATCAGGGCAAGAAGCTGTACGAATATGCTCGTCAGGGCATTGACGTACCGCGCGAAGCGCGTCCGATTACCGTCTATGAGCTGCTGTTTATTCGCCACGAAGGCAACGAACTGGAGCTGGAGATTCACTGCTCAAAAGGCACCTATATTCGAACCATTATCGACGATCTGGGTGAAAAACTCGGCTGCGGCGCACACGTGATTTTCCTGCGTCGTCTGGCGGTCAGCAAATACCCAGTCGACCGTATGGTTACGCTGGAACAGCTGCAGGCATTGGTCGAACAGGCCGAGCAGCAGGGCGTTCCAGCAGCGGAACTGCTCGACCCGCTATTAATGCCGATGGACAGCCCGGCTTCAGACTACCCGATAGTCAATATCCCTTTAACCTCATCGGTTTACTTTAAAAATGGTAACCCGGTGCGGACGTCAGGTGCCCCGCTGGAAGGTCTGGTACGCGTGACGGAAGGCGAAGAGGGTAAATTCCTTGGCATGGGCGAAATTGACGATGAAGGCCGCGTGGCACCACGCCGTCTGGTGGTCGAATACGCCGAGTAAGCCAGATTGTGTGGCTTGCGATAACAGAGCGCTGCGAGTAGAATATCGCGGCTTAACGCCTGCTTAATTGTTTAACAATTGGCAAGCGTTATATCAGGGGTTGCTGAATTAGAGATCGGCACCCTTTCTTTCTTTTAAATTTGGAGTTCAAAATGTCTCTAAGCGTTGAAGCTAAAGCACAAATCGTTTCTGAGTTCGGTCGTGGCGCGAACGACAGTGGTTCTACCGAAGTTCAGGTTGCACTGCTGACTGCACAGATCAACCACCTGCAGGGTCACTTTGCAGAGCACAAAAAAGATCACCACAGCCGTCGTGGTCTGCTGCGCATGGTTTCTCAGCGTCGTAAACTGCTCGACTACCTGAAACGTAAAGATGTTGCACGCTACACCGCGCTGATCGAGCGTCTGGGTCTGCGTCGCTAATTCTAGCGAGTTTCAGAAAGAGGGGCCTTTATGGCCCCTTTTTTCCACCAGACGACGCCAATTTAAAAGAATTGAGTGCCCGTAGAAACGCTGTCTGCGCCCCGGTAATCCTCGCTGTCTACCTTTCGTTTAGACAAAATTGAGCTGAAATTACCGACACAGCAGTATTTTGAAAGATAACGGGTATAATGTATTGTTGTTGTGCATATTCTTCGTTGCAGAGGTTCGCGCGGCTAATGAGAGGCTTTACCCGCATCGGGTTAGGGTTGTCATTAGTCGCGAGGATGCAAAGAAGATCGGTATCATCGGCCGGTACGCCAGAGGGTGTGCCGCCATTTAATAAGAAAGGATAGAATTTTGCTTAATCCGATCGTTCGTAAGTTCCAGTACGGCCAACACACCGTTACGCTGGAAACCGGCATGATGGCGCGTCAGGCAACTGCCGCTGTTATGGTTAGCATGGATGACACCGCGGTATTCGTTACCGTTGTAGGTCAGAAAAAAGCGAAACCAGGCCAGGACTTCTTCCCGCTGACCGTTAACTATCAGGAGCGTACTTACGCTGCTGGTCGTATCCCAGGTAGCTTCTTCCGTCGTGAAGGCCGCCCAAGCGAAGGTGAAACCCTGATCGCGCGTCTGATTGACCGCCCGGTTCGCCCGCTGTTCCCAGAAGGCTTCGTTAACGAAGTTCAGGTTATCGCGACCGTTGTTTCCGTTAACCCACAGGTTAACCCAGACATCGTTGCGATGATTGGCGCATCTGCTGCCCTGTCCCTGTCCGGTATTCCGTTCAACGGTCCAATCGGTTCTGCTCGTGTTGGTTACATCAACGACCAGTACGTACTGAACCCAACTCAGGACGAACTGAAAGAGAGTAAGCTGGACCTGGTTGTTGCCGGTACCGAAGCTGCCGTACTGATGGTTGAATCCGAAGCAGAACTGCTGAGCGAAGACCAGATGCTGGGTGCCGTTGTATTCGGCCACGAACAGCAGCAGGTTGTTATCAAAGAGATCAACGAGCTGGTTAAAGAAGCGGGCAAACCACGTTGGGATTGGCAGCCAGAAGCCGTCAACGAAGCGCTGAACGCGCGCGTTGCTGCGCTGGCAGAATCTCGCCTGAGCGACGCTTACCGCATCACCGACAAACAAGAGCGTTATGCTCAGGTTGACGTGATTAAATCTGAAACCATCGCTCAGCTGGTTGCAGAAGATGAAACCCTGGACGCTAACGAACTGGGTGAAATCCTGCACGCCATCGAGAAGAACGTTGTTCGTAGCCGCGTACTGGCAGGCGAGCCGCGTATCGATGGTCGCGAAAAAGACATGATCCGTGGTCTGGACGTACGTACTGGCGTTCTGCCACGTACTCACGGTTCCGCGCTGTTCACCCGTGGCGAAACTCAGGCGCTGGTGACTGCGACCCTGGGCACCACCCGTGATGCACAGAACCTCGACGAACTGATGGGCGAGCGTACTGACAACTTCCTGTTCCACTACAACTTCCCTCCTTACTGCGTAGGCGAAACCGGTATGGTCGGTTCTCCTAAGCGTCGTGAGATTGGTCACGGTCGCCTGGCGAAACGCGGCGTGCTGGCAGTGATGCCAGAGCTGGACAAATTCCCGTACACCGTTCGTGTGGTTTCTGAAATCACCGAATCTAACGGTTCTTCTTCCATGGCTTCCGTATGTGGTGCTTCCCTGGCGCTGATGGACGCAGGCGTGCCTATCAAAGCTGCCGTTGCGGGTATCGCGATGGGTCTGGTGAAAGAAGGCGACAACTTTGTTGTTCTGTCTGACATCCTGGGCGACGAAGACCACCTGGGCGATATGGACTTCAAAGTGGCGGGCTCCCGCGACGGTATCTCTGCACTGCAGATGGATATCAAAATTGAAGGTATCACCAAAGAGATCATGCAGGTTGCTCTGAACCAGGCTAAAGGTGCTCGTATGCACATCCTGGGCGTGATGGAACAGGCGATTAACGCGCCACGTGGCGACATTTCTCAGTTCGCTCCACGTATCCACACCATCAAGATCAATCCAGACAAGATCAAAGACGTTATCGGTAAAGGCGGTTCTGTTATCCGTGCTCTGACCGAAGAAACCGGCACCACCATCGAAATCGAAGATGACGGTACCGTGAAGATCGCTGCGACCGACGGTGAAAAAGCGAAATTCGCTATCCGTCGTATCGAAGAGATCACTGCAGAAATCGAAGTAGGTCGTATCTACAACGGTAAAGTGACCCGTATCGTTGACTTTGGCGCATTCGTTGCCATCGGTGGCGGTAAAGAAGGTCTGGTACACATCTCTCAGATCGCTGACAAGCGCGTTGAGAAAGTGACCGACTACCTGCAGATGAACCAGGAAGTACCGGTTAAGGTTCTGGAAGTTGACCGTCAGGGCCGTATCCGTCTGAGCATTAAAGAAGCAACCGAGCAGTCTCAGCCAGCCGCCGCAGCACCAGCTCCGGCAGCAGAGCAGGGCGAGTAAGGTTTGCCTTTGCCCTCCGCGTTTGCGGAGGGCACATTTAGCTGGCCGGATGCCTTGTTTGCAGGCGGGGGACAGGACGTTCATCCAATTGTTGTCTTCGGGAGTGGGAAATGAAGCCTTTTTTGCGCTGGTGTTTCGTTGCGACAGCACTCACGCTGGCAGGATGCAGCAACTCTGCCTGGCGTAAGAGTGAAGTCCTCGCAGTGCCATTGCAACCGACTTTACAGCAGGAAGTGATCCTGGCACGTATGGAACAAATTCTTGCCAGTCGGGCTTTAACCGATGACGAACGCGCACAGCTTTTATATGAGCGCGGAGTGTTGTATGATAGTCTCGGTCTGAGGGCATTAGCGCGTAACGATTTCTCGCAAGCGCTGGCAATCCGACCTGATATGCCTGAAGTATTCAATTACTTAGGCATTTATTTAACGCAGGCAGGCAATTTTGATGCTGCCTATGAAGCGTTTGATTCTGTACTTGAGCTTGATCCAACTTACAATTATGCGCACTTGAACCGCGGCATCGCGCTTTATTACGGTGGCCGTGCGAAGTTAGCGCAAGATGATCTGCTGGCGTTTTATCAAGACGATCCCAATGATCCTTTCCGCAGCCTGTGGCTTTATCTCGCCGAGCAGAAGCTCGATGAGAAGCAGGCAAAAGACGCGTTGAAGCAACGCTTCGACAAATCGGATAAAGAACAGTGGGGATGGAACATTGTCGAGTTCTACTTAGGCAACATTGACGAAAAAACGTTAATGGAACGCCTGAAGGCGGACGCAACGGATAACACCTCGCTCGCTGAGCATCTCAGTGAAACCAACTTCTATTTAGGTAAGTATTACCTAAGTCTTGGGGACAAGGACAGCGCTACGGCACTGTTCAAACTGGCGGTTGCCAACAACGTACACAACTACGTTGAGCACCGATACGCATTGTTGGAATTATCGCTCCTGGGCCAGGACCAAGATGACCTGGCAGAATCGGACCAGCAATAGCTGACGACTACATCAGCCCGTAATCTTTTTGATTGCCATCACCTTTGCGGGTGAGGGCGTTGTTGTTCGTTAATACACCTACTTTGAGCCGGTTCACACTTTTCAATGAAAATTGCAGATCAATTTCATGATGAGTTATGTAGACTGGCCGCCATTAATATTGAGGCACTTGTACTACATGGCTGAATTCGAAACCACTTTTGCAGATCTGGGCCTGAAGGCTCCTATCCTTGAAGCCCTTACCGATCTGGGTTACGAAAAACCATCTCCGATCCAGGCTGAGTGCATTCCGCACCTGCTGGGCGGTCGTGACGTTCTGGGTATGGCCCAGACAGGTAGTGGTAAAACCGCAGCGTTTTCCCTGCCACTGCTGAATAATCTCGATCCTGAGCTGAAAGCACCTCAAATCCTGGTGCTGGCCCCGACCCGCGAACTGGCGGTTCAGGTGGCTGAAGCAATGACCGAGTTCTCTAAACATATGCGCGGCGTAAACGTGGTTGCCCTGTACGGCGGCCAGCGTTATGACGTGCAGTTACGCGCCCTGCGTCAAGGGCCACAGATTGTCGTCGGTACCCCAGGTCGTCTGCTGGACCACCTGAAGCGCGGTACCCTGGATCTCTCTAAACTGAGCGGTCTGGTACTGGACGAAGCTGATGAAATGCTGCGTATGGGCTTTATCGAAGACGTTGAAACCATCATGGCTCAGATTCCAGAAGGTCATCAGACCGCTCTGTTCTCTGCAACCATGCCGGAAGCTATCCGTCGTATTACCCGTCGCTTTATGAAAGATCCACAGGAAGTACGCATTCAGTCCAGCGTAACCACTCGTCCTGACATCAGCCAGAGCTACTGGTCTGTGTACGGCATGCGCAAAAACGAAGCGCTGGTACGTTTCCTGGAAGCTGAAGATTTTGATGCGGCGATTATCTTCGTTCGTACCAAAAACGCGACCCTGGAAGTGGCTGAAGCCCTGGAACGTAGCGGCTACAACAGCGCCGCGCTGAACGGCGACATGAACCAGTCTCTGCGTGAGCAGACTCTGGATCGTCTGAAAGACGGTCGTCTGGATATCCTGATCGCAACCGACGTTGCGGCACGTGGTCTGGACGTTGAGCGTATCAGCCTGGTTGTTAACTACGACATCCCAATGGACTCTGAGTCTTACGTTCACCGTATCGGCCGTACCGGTCGTGCGGGTCGTGCTGGCCGTGCGCTGCTGTTCGTTGAGAACCGCGAGCGTCGTCTGCTGCGCAACATCGAACGTACTATGAAGCTGACCATTCCAGAAGTTGAGCTGCCAAACGCAGATCTGCTGGGCAAACGCCGTCTGGAAAAATTCGCCGCGAAAGTACAGCAGCAGCTGGAAAGCAGCGATCTGGATCAGTACCGTGCACTGCTGGCGCAAATCCAGCCGACCGCGGAAGGCGAAGAGCTGGACGTTGAAACGCTGGCCGCTGCGCTGCTGAAAATGGCACAGGGCGAACGTTCTCTGATCGTTCCACCAGATGCGCCAATGCGTCCTAAGCGTGAGTTCCGTGACCGTGACGATCGTTTCGAACGTCGTGACCGTAACGACCGTGGCCCACGTGGCGACCGTGCAGAACGCGGTGGTGAAGATCGTCCTAAACGCGAACGTCGTGACGTTGGCGATATGGAACTGTACCGCATTGAAGTAGGTCGTGATGACGGCGTTGAAGTTCGTCACATCGTTGGCGCTATTGCGAACGAAGGCGACATCAGCAGCCGTTACATCGGTAACATCAAGCTGTTCGGTACCCACTCTACTATCGAACTGCCAAAAGGCATGCCGGGCGAAGTACTGCAGCACTTTACTCGCACCCGCATCCTGAACAAACCGATGAACATGCAGCTGATCGGCGACGCGCAGCCTCGTCCAGAGCGTAGCGGTCGTAGCTTCGGCGGCGAACGTCGTGAAGGCGGTCGTAGCTTCGGTGGCGAACGTCGTGGCGAAGGTCGCGGTTTCGGCGGCGAGCGTCGTGAAGGCGGTCGTGGTGATGGTCGTCGTTTCAGCGGTGAGCGTCGTGACGGTGGTAACCGTGCGCCGCGCCGTGATGATGCAGGAGCTGCTCCACGTCGTGATGATTCTACCGGTCGTCGTCGTTTCGGCGGTGACGCATAAACCTCACGGTTTAAAAGCGTAAAGTAATATATACAGCCCCGATCGTTATGATTGGGGCTTTTTTTATTCCATTTGTACTCGTGTACTGGTACAGTGCGACACATTAAAATGCAGTAGCAAAATAATACACTGGAGAAAAGGCTGTATGGCGACACTAACCACCACCCAAACGTCACCTTCGCTGCTTGGCGGCGTGGTGATCATCGGCGGCACAATCATTGGTGCGGGGATGTTCTCTCTGCCGGTGGTCATGTCCGGGGCGTGGTTCTTCTGGTCGATGGCGGCGCTGGTGTTTACCTGGTTCTGCATGCTGCACTCTGGGCTGATGATCCTCGAAGCGAACCTCAACTACCGTATTGGTTCGAGCTTCGACACCATCACCAAAGATTTGCTGGGCAAAGGCTGGAACGTGGTGAACGGCATTTCCATTGCCTTTGTGCTCTACATCCTGACCTACGCCTATATCTCGGCGAGCGGCTCGATTCTGCATCACACCTTCGCTGAGATGTCGCTGAATGTCCCGCCTCGGGCCGCAGGCTTTGGCTTTGCGCTGCTGGTGGCATTCGTGGTGTGGCTGAGCACCAAAGCGGTGAGCCGTATGACGGCCATCGTGCTGGGCGCTAAGGTCATTACCTTCTTCCTGACCTTCGGTAGCCTGATGGGCCACGTCACGCCCGCTACGCTGTTTAACGTAGCGGAGACGCACGCCAGCTATACGCCTTACCTGCTGATGACGCTGCCGTTCTGTCTGGCCTCGTTTGGCTATCACGGTAACGTACCAAGTCTGATGAAGTACTACGGCAAAGATCCTAAGACCATTGTGAAATGCCTGGTGTACGGCACGCTGCTGGCGCTGGTGCTCTACACGGTGTGGCTGCTGGGGACGATGGGCAACATCCCACGTCCGGAGTTTATCGGCATTGCGCAGAAGGGCGGCAATATTGATGTGTTGGTGCAGGCGCTGAGCGGCGTGCTCAATAGCCGTAGCCTGGATCTGCTGCTGGTCGTGTTCTCAAACTTTGCGGTGGCGAGTTCGTTCCTTGGGGTGACGCTTGGTCTGTTTGACTATCTGGCGGATTTGTTCAAATTTGATGACTCTGCGCTGGGCCGTTTCAAAACCGCACTGCTGACCTTCCTGCCGCCGATTATCGGTGGCCTGCTGTGGCCGAACGGTTTCCTGTATGCCATTGGCTATGCAGGGCTGGCGGCGACTATCTGGGCGGCGATTGTTCCGGCGCTGCTGGCACGTAAATCCCGCAAGCGCTTCGGTAGCCCGAAATTCCGCGTCTGGGGTGGTAAGCCGATGATTGCGCTAATTCTGATCTTTGGTGTGGGTAACGCGCTGGTGCACGTGCTGTCGAGCTTTAATCTGCTGCCGGTTTATCAGTAAGGGATTCGCCCCCTCACACTAACCCTCTCCCCACGGGGGAGAGGGAACCGCTCGGTGCGGTATTTCGGTTAAGAAAGCGCTCGGACAGGCCTTCCCCCTCGCCCCTTTGGGGAGAGGACCGGGGTGAGGGGAACAAACCGCACTACCCCAATAATTCTTTCTTCACATCCATCGCCAACCCAAACGAATGTAGTCGCGCCTGATGGTCAAAAATCTGGCCGTTAACCATAATCTCATCCGCCTGCGTTTCCCGCAGAATCGACTCCAGCCCGTGGCGAACCTTCGCCTTATCACCGACCAGTGACATCCGTAGCGCCTGGTCAACGCCGTATTTCTCCGACGGGGTCCAGAAGTGCTCCATCTGCTGAATCGGCGGCGGTAGCTGCCCGGTTTCTCCACGACGCAGCTTCGTGAACGCCTGCTGCATAGAGGTGAAGAGGAATTCGGCATCACGGTTGCTGTCGGCGGCGATGATATTGATGCACACCATCGCGTACGGTTTTTCCAGCCGCGCCGATGGCTTGAAGTTGGTGCGGTAGAGATGCAGCGCCTGGAACAGCATATCCGGGGCGAAGTGGGAGGCGAAAGCAAACGGCAGGCCGAGCTGCGCGGCAAGCTGAGCGCCATAAAGGCTGGAACCGAGCAGCCACACCGGGATCTTCTCGCCGTAGCCCGGTACCGGGCGTACCTGCGGGTCAGGGTCGACTGCATCAAACCAGTCCACCAGCTCTGCGACATCGCGCGGGAAGTTATCGATATCGCCGCTCATATGGCGGCGCAGTGCGCGCATCGTTGGCTGATCGCTGCCCGGCGCGCGGCCCAGGCCGAGATCGATACGGCCAGGATAGAGCGTGTTGAGCGTACCAAACTGCTCGGCAATCACCAGCGGCGAGTGGTTGGGCAGCATCACGCCGCCGGAACCCAGATGCAGCGTGGTGGTGTGGGCGGCGAGGTAGCCGATCAGCACTGAGGTTGCCGCACTGGCGATACCCACCATATTGTGGTGTTCTGCTAGCCAATAGCGGTGGTAGCCGCGCTTTTCAGCGAGCTGTGCGAGATCGAGCGAATGGGAGAAGGCTTCTCGCGCGGAGGAACCCTGAGGGATCGGCGCGAGATCGAGCACCGAGAAGGCAACGGTTTTGTCAGTCATAAAGGCTCACTTTGCTAGCTGCTAATCTTTTTATACTGCATTAAAGAATAGTGAATGTTGTTAACAAAGTGAGCTTTATACGATGGGCGCTGGTCAGAAAATGCCTGATGGCGCTGCGCTTATCAGGCCTACAGACGAACTGTAGCCCGGCCGAGCGCAGCGACGCCGGGGATGTTTAGGCCTGCAGCTCCAACCCAGCCAGACGCTTCCAGTAACCGTTACAGTCGCTATTAGCCGTCAACGGTAGCGGGGCGGCACCGTTTTCGTTGGCGCGGAAGGCGTCGAGCATGGCGAAGGTCTCATCGCCCATCGGCGACAGACGCACCATATCAACCAGCCCGTGCATCGACGTCAGCTCATTGCCGAGGTTGTAAACATAGCCGCTCATGGTCTGAATGCCGTTCAGCACGAACACCTGTTGATTCTCCTGCGACAGCATGCTGCGCCCATTCGGATACTTGATGCAGCAGGTCTCACACTCATCCTTGGGCTTATCTTCCGAACGTGCGGTAAAGCAGCGGGCGGAGTAGGCCAGCGGCAGATGACCGTAGCTCAGCACTTCCACCTCAAACTTATCGCGGATGCCCAGCTCTTCGCACTGATTAAGCAGGTTCACCAGCCAGTCGCGAGACAGCTCAACCGGCATGCACCAGCGCACCATACCCTGTTTTTGCAATATCCGCAGAGTGACGGCGTTGTAGCAGTTCAGCGCGTGACCGGCGACGAACGGCAGCTTGCGCTCGGCGCAGAGGTTAACTACCCCAAGGTCGCTCGCCTCCAGAAGAAACTCGCCGTTGTCGACGTAGCGCTTCAGTTCGCCCAGCTCAGACGATGCCTGCACCAGCGCCAGCGTAGAGAGCACGACCTGCTTGCCGCTACCCGCGAGAGATTTCGCCATATCCAGCCAGTCGCCCACTTTGGTGGCGCGACGCTTGCTGCATACTGCTTCACCGAGGTAGATGGTGTCGGCGTGGCTCGTAGCGGCCTGCTGGTAAAAATCTTCCAGCGTCTCTTTTGACCAGTAGTAAAGCACTGGTCCTAATGAATATTTCATTGCTGTTCCTACTGCCATTTACGGTGATAAGCGCCGAGGGTGGTTTGGGTGCCTTCCGACATCGAGCCAAGCGTCTCCATCCACGCGGCCTGCGGGACGAAGTTCTGCGGATCGGCCATGCAGCGGTCAATCGCCTGACGCCACACCTTCGCCACCTGGCTGACGTACGCTGGGCTACGCTGGCGGCCTTCAATTTTCACCGAGGCGATATTGGCGGCCAGCAGTTCCGGCAGCAGTTCCAGGGTGTTGAGGCTGGTTGGCTCTTCCAGCGCGTGGTAGCGCTCGCCGTCGACCAGATAGCGGCCTTTACACAGCGTTGGGTAACCGGCGTTTTCGCCATCCTGATAACGGTCGATCAGCACTTCATTAAGGCGTGACTCCAGCCCCTGCGGGGTTTGCTGCCAGCGCACGTAGCGCGCCGGTGAGCAGGCACCGACGGTGTTTGGCGACTCGCCGGTCAGGTAAGATGAGAGATAGCAGCGGCCTTCCGCCATAATGCACAGGCTACCAAAGGCAAATACCTCTAACGGCACTGGCGTGACGCGAGCGAGCTGTTTCACCTGGTGAATCGACAGCACGCGTGGCAGCACTACGCGGGCCACGTTAAAGTTGCGATGGTAGAAATTAATCGCCTCTTCGTTGGTCGCTGATGCCTGAACGGAGACATGGCGCTCAATATGCGGGTAGCGCTCTGCGGCATACTCAAGCATGGCGAGGTCGGCGAGGATGAGGGCGTCGGCGCCCAGCTGTGCGGCCATATCGACGGCACGCTGCCAGCGGACGTAGCCGTCCGGGTGCGCAAAGGTATTAATCGCGATGTGCAGCTTACGTTTATGCTGGTGTACGAAGTTCACCGCTTCCTGCAGCTTTTTCTCGGTGAAGTTAAGACCGGCGAAATGTCGGGCGTTAGTATCATCTTTCAGCCCGATATACACCGCATCGGCACCGTTTTCGATAGCCGCCTTTAGCGCCGGGAGGTTTCCGGCAGGGCAGAGCAACTCCATAATTATTCCTGAGTTAGCGGCCCAGCAGGGCGCATTATTGTTAATGAATGGAGATTTTAGTTAACCTATCGCTAATCATTTTTGATTTGAGGCAGACAAAAGCGTATTGATGACGCCAATAATCCCTCTACCTCACGACATAATTGTTGATTTACGCCGCTATGTCGTTTAACTGATATGGCAAAATAACGGAACTATTGCATTCAGGGAGTAAAGCTTGTGTTGGATAAACTGCGTTCACGTCTGGTCCATGTCGCACCGACTCTGATGAGCGTTCCGGTGAAATTCACGCCGTTCGCGCTTAAACGGCAGGTCCTTCAGCAGGTGTTAAGCTGGCAGTTCCGCCAGGCGCTGGATGACGGAGAACTGGATTTTCTTGACGGCCGCTGGCTGAGTATTGAGGTGCGTGATATTGGCCTCACCTGGTTTACCTCCGTCGAGAACGGGCGCTTAATCGTCAGCGACGCCGCTCAGGCGGACGTGAGCTTCAGCGCAGATGCGAGCGATCTGTTAATGATCGCCGCGCGCAAACAGGACCCTGATACGCTCTTCTTCCAGCGCCGCCTGGTGATTGAAGGGGATACGGAGCTGGGTCTCTATGTCAAAAACCTGATGGATGCCATTGAGCTTGAGCAGATGCCGAAAGCGTTGCGCATGATGCTGATGCAGCTGGCTGATTTCGTAGAGGCTGGCCTAAAATCACCATCAGAAACTAAACATACATCGGTAGGTGAGCCATGCTGATTCGAGTAGAAATTGGAATTGATGCTCCAGGTATCGACGCGCTGCTGCGTCGTACCTTCAACCGTGACGGCGAAGCCAATCTGGTCCGCGAGCTGCGCGAAGACGGTCTAATTACGCTGGGACTGGTAGCCACAGACGATGAAGGTCATGTCGTCGGCTATGTTGCATTTAGCCCTGTCAGCATTGAAGGCGAAGAGCTACAGTGGGTGGGGCTGGCACCGCTGGCGGTAGACGAAGCCTACCGTGGTCAGGGGCTGGCGCGTCAGCTGGTCTATGAAGGGCTGGATTCGCTCAATGAATTTGGCTACGCGGCGGTAGTCACGCTGGGTGAACCTGAGCTCTACGGTCGTTTTGGCTTTGAGCGTGCGGCACAGTACGATCTGCGCTGTCGTTGGCCGGGCACCGAAGACGCATTTATGGTACATCGTCTGGCAGACGACGCGCTGAATGGCGTTCACGGGCTGGTGGAGTATTCTGACCACTTCAATCGTGTTTAAGGCCGCTCAGTAACGTTTCGAATGAACCGTCACCTGCGACGAGGCGCTCTTTCTGGCGCTTCGTTAGCTGCTTAATGCGGTACTCCAGGCGCAGTGCCAGCGAGTGCTCGCCAACCTCACCGGAAAACACCAGCCGCAGCACGCCTTTGCCGCGCAGCGCTTTCGCCCCTTTACCGCTTTGATGCTGGTGGAACCGTCGTTCAACATCGGTGGTGATACCGGTGTACAATTTGTCGTCCTCGGTACGGACGAGATAAAGAAACCAACGCACGTGTGGCAACCTGTCTGTGTGGGTGAACGCACCATAGCATAACGGAGAGAACGGATGGAAACCCTCACTGCCATTAGCAAGTGGCTGGCAAAACAGCATGTCGTCAGCTGGTGCGTCGCGAAGGAAGGCGAGCTATGGTGCGCGAACGCATTCTACGTTTACGACGCGCAGCGCGTCGCCTTTTACCTGCTCAGCGAAGAGACCACGCGCCATGGTCAGATGACCGGCCAGCAGGCGCCGGTTGCCGGCACGATAAACGGCCAGCCGAAGACCGTGGCGCTGATTCGCGGCGTGCAGTTCAAAGGCGAAATTCGTCTGCTGAGCGGCGATGAAGCCGATGAAAAACGCGCGCTCTACGTCAAACGCTTCCCCGTTGCCCGGATGCTCTCCGCGCCGGTGTGGGAACTGCGCCTCGATGAACTGAAGTTCACCGACAACACGCTCGGCTTCGGCAAGAAGCTGCACTGGCTGCGCGACTAAGCCTTAAGCGTTGGCAGTTCAATGATAAAGCGCGTGGCGACGGTATCGGATGTCACGCCAATCTTCCCATGATGCGCTCGGACGATCGACTTCACGATCGCCAGCCCAATTCCGCTGTTTTCCCCTTTCCGCTGCCGCGAAGGATCAACCCGGTAGAAGCGATCGAACAGGCGAGGCAAATGCTCCTCGGCAATCGGCGTGCCTGGATTCTCTACGCTGTAGATGACCCTATCACTATGAGCGCTCACCTGGACGGTGACCGACATCCCCCGCGGGGTGTAGCGAATGGCGTTGGAGAGCAGGTTATTGATAACACGGCGGATCATCAGCGGATCGCCCATCACCAGCGACGGTTGCCCAACAAAGCGTAGCGCCACGTCGCGCTCTTCCGCCCAGGCTTCGAAAAACTCAAACACCTTCATGGTTTCCGTCTGCAGATCCAGCGGTACGCTTTCCGGTACCAGCAGGTTCTCATCCGCCTGCGCCAGGAACAGCATATCGCTGACCATCTTCGCCATGCGGTTGTACTCCTCAAGGCTGGAGTAGAGCACGTCTTCCAGCTCTTTGACCGTCCGGGGATGGCTGAGCGCTATCTCGGTCTGGGTGACCAGGTTAGTGATTGGCGTGCGCATCTCGTGGGCGATATCGGCGGAGAAGTTGGCCTGACGGCGGAACACATCCTCGATCCGGCCGATCATCTGGTTAAACGAGATAACCAGCTGCTCCAGCTCGATCGGCACGCGTGTGGGATCCAGCCGCACGTCGAGATTTTCCGAAGTGATATTTTTGATCTCCAGGCTGACATCACGCAGCGGCTGGTGGCCTTTACGCACCGCGATCAGCACGATCATCACGATAAACAGGCTGATGATGGCAGCGATCATCATCAGGTTGCGCTTGAGCTCTTTGAGATAGTGCAGATGGAAGTCTATCGATAGCGCGGTCAGCAGCGTATAGCGCTGGCTATCGCTCTGAATCGTTGAAGCGATAACCCGATAGGTCGTTGTCGGCATGGCGCTGGCGTCGTGGCTCTCCATCGGTGGCATACTGCTGCCAACCCAGCGGAACATGCGCTGGGATTTCAACGCCTGCGAAAACTGGGGAGATGCAAAGATCGGCGATAGATCCGGCCCGGTGGGGGAGCGATACAGCAGCGGAGTGTCCTGGCTGCGTAGCATCACAACAATATTGCGATAGCCCGCCAGCGCGCTCTGGATATTGGCGAGCTTCTCGGCCTCTGAGATATCCGGCGCGGTAAGCTGTGCATTAAGCGTCGCGTTCACCTGCTTGAGGTCATTCACGTCCTGCTCGGCGAAGTGTTTTTCCACCGAATGCAGCATCATTCCGGTAAAGGCGGCAAACGCAAGAATGGTCACCAGGCTGATAAAAAAGGTCAGGCGGGTGGCGAGCGAGAACGGGCGGCGACGCGAGTTAACCTTCATCGCGAACCTCAAGCACGTAGCCGACGCCGCGTACGGTCTGAATCAGCTTCGGCGTAAAGTCGTTGTCAATTTTGGCGCGCAGGCGTTTGATGGCGACGTCGATGGCATTGGTATCGCTGTCGAAATTCATATCCCAGACCTGGGAGGCAATGAGTGAACGCGGCAGCACCTCGCCCTGATGGCGAAGGAAGAACTCCAGCAGCGTAAACTCTTTGCTGGTCAAGGTGATGCGCGTATCGCCGCGGGTCACCTTGCGGGAGACTCTGTCGAGCGTGAGGTCAGCAACCTGCAGTTGGCTCTCAACGATCACCGCCGCCCCACGGCGCAGCAGCGTTCTGACGCGCGCCAGCAGTTCGGCAAAGGCGAAGGGTTTCACCAGATAATCATCGGCGCCCAGTTCCAGCCCTTTTACCCGATGCTCAATGGTGCCGAGTGCGGTGAGCAGCAGGATTGGCATCCCTTTGTTGGCCGCGCGCAGCATGCGCACGATATCCCAGCCGTTGACGTCAGGCAGCATAATGTCCAGCACAATCAGGTCGTAATCGGCGGTCATCGCAAGGTGATAACCGTTGAGGCCGTTGTCGGTGTGATCCACCACAAAGCCCGCTTCCGTCAGCCCCTTAGCCAGGTATTCGCCCGTTTTGACCTCGTCTT
This sequence comes from Kluyvera sp. 142486, assembly GCF_046569695.1. Lineage (NCBI taxonomy): Bacteria > Pseudomonadati > Pseudomonadota > Gammaproteobacteria > Enterobacterales > Enterobacteriaceae > Kluyvera > Kluyvera sp. 142486. The sequence goes on along the minus strand of NZ_JBKHUI010000006.1, from coordinate 106,134 downwards.
CCACCACCAGAATTTTCATCTGCCCTCCATCGCCGCTGTGTGATGGAGCCATTCTAATGGAGCGAACGTTGATGGCAACGACTGAGGCCTTAAATGACAGCATTGTCATTTAAGGCCGGGCTACATTTACTCCGCCCACGCGTTCTGGCGCTTCAACTCCTCGTTCACCTTGCCGTTAATCTCCTTCAACACGGCAGGAATATCGCCGTCGCAGCTGGCGTAGATTTTATTAAAGCCGTCGGCGGTGATTTGTCGTACCGGGATCCAGTTTGGGATCTGCGGCATGTAGCGACCCTCTTTGGCGTAGGTTTCTGCGAACACTTCCCAGCGCGGATCGTCGTGATAATCCTTGATGTTCAGCGTCTTGTTAATGGGCAGACGGACGATCGGCATTGAGGTGCTGTCGGTCGCCATACCGATCTTCTGCCCCGCAGGCGAGATCAAAAACTCAAGGAACCGCTTCGCCGCTGCTTTATGCTGGCTGGTCTTCATCAGGAATGCCGTGGTGCCCTCCGCCATGGAGATGGCACCGCCGGGGCCTGCCGGTGGTGGCACGACGGTGTAGGTCTCTTTGCCCGGATCTTTATCGAACAGCGCGATGTGGTACGGGCCGGAGGAGTACATCCCGGTCTGCCCGGAACGGAACGAGGTGTTGGCATCGGCGGTGGTGTGGTTAATCGCCCCCGGCTGCGCCAGCCCTTCGCACACCATCCCGCGCATAAACGTCATCGCGGTGACCATCTCTTTGCTGTCCAGCGCCGCTTTAAATTTCCCCGGCTGAGTCGCGACCAGGTAGTTTGCTCCCGCCTGCCACAGATAGGATGATGAGAACGAGCTGGCATAGCCGCGGGTGGTGGCTAACGGCATGGTAAAACCATAGGTGTCGTTTTTACCGTTGCCGTCCGGGTCGTCATGGGTAAACGCTTTTGCCACGTTTTTCAGCTCCTCCCAGTTGGTAGGGGCTTTCAGGTTGAGCTTATTCAGCCAGTCCTGACGAATAAACAGCGCGTAGGTATGCGCGGAGGTTGGGACGCCGTAATATTTCCCGTCCGGCAGTTGGGTGGATTTCCACGCCGCCTCATAGACATCACCGCCGCCCTTTAGCTCACCCGGCTTAATTTCATCGACGATGCCGAGCTGCACCATCTGGCCGACGATAATTGCATCGTTGAACACCACGTCCGGCAGCGCGTTGCCGGTGGCCGCCCGTGCCAGACGCTGGTCGAAGTCGGTCACCGCGTTGAAGTATTTAATCGATATCCCGGTCTCTTTTTTAAACTGGTCCGCAAGCTGTTGATAAATCACTTTTGAATCGTTGCTGGCGCGGATCCAGACATCCAGCTCTTCGCTGAAAGCATTATGTGAAAGGCTAATTAACAGGGCCAAACCCAGCGCTTTGGTTTTGAATTGCATATATTAACTCCGATTTTTTACGGTAGATATTTGCCATCCCTGAACAGAGGTAAGGATTGGTGAAAAAAGGAACGAAAATGATGATAGGAGTGTGGCAAGGATGAAACAATGTTTCGAAAATGTAATTCCATGAATATCAGATGATTATGTGGATGAGTTCACAGGGAAAATCAGACGATATTTACTCTCTATAATATAACCATATGAAAAGATTACCGTTGCCGTTTTGCGCTAAATAAACATGAGTGATAGCAAGAGAATAAATTTGTGAGCACGCCAGCCTTTTTCCGTGAAAGCGTGATCGGCAATGAATATTGCAGCAAAAAAGAACAATTTTTTGGTCCTTTATTATTTCCCACCACTATTACGGCTTATTTTTCGCCATGCCGATCACGTTCCACCGCGCGTAAATGACAGCTTTGTCATTAACCTGTCACCGAGCAAACAGAGTCACCTCCGTAAAGTAGCCACATAGCCAGCCCCTTTTGATTCGGCTGAACAGGACGTGACATGTTTAAAGTAAAACAACTGACGCTGATGATGGCGTTCATTCTGGCCGGATGCACCTCGCTGGCGCCGGATTACCGACAGCCGGAAAATGTAGTACCTCAGCAGTTTTCGTTGTCTCAGGGGGCGCTGGTGCCGAGCGGCGGCCAGTGGCAGGAGACCGGCTGGCAGACCTTTTTTGTCGACCCACAGGCGAAACGCCTGATTGATGTTGCTCTGCGCAACAACCGTGATTTGCGCATGGCGGTGTTGAACGTTGAAGCCGCGCGCGCGCAGTACAACGTGACCGATGCCGGTCGCTACCCGCAGCTTAATGGCTCGACGGGCGGCAGCTATGAAGGCGACCTGCAGGGAAAAAACGCCACCACTAAAAGCTACAGCGCAGGCCTGAACCTGAGCTTTGAGCTCGACTTTTTCGGCAAGCTGAAAAACATGAGCGAAGCGGACCGTCAGAGCTTCTTCGCCAGCCAGGCCGCCCAGCGCGCGGCGCAGATTGTGGTGGTGACCAACGTCTCGCAGGGATACTTCAACCAACGGCGGCTGGCGGCGCAGTTAGCGATCGCCAAAGAGACGCTGCGTAACTACCAGCAGTCCTACGCGTTTGTGGAACAACAGCTGGTGACCGGCAGCACTAACGTGCTGGCGCTGGAGCAGGCGCGCGGGGTGATTGAAAGCACCCGTGCGGATATCGCTAAGCGGGAAGGCGAGCTGGCGCAGGCCAATCACGCGTTGCAGCAGCTATTGGGTACTTACAACACTTCGTTAAGCGGCGACGCGCAGAACGTTACAGCGGTGAAGCCACTGCCGCTGCCGGCTAACCTGCCGTCGACCATTCTGCTTCAGCGCCCGGACATCATGGAGGCCGAGCACCAGCTGCGCGCGGCGGATGCCAACATCGGCGTGGCCCGCGCGGCCTTTTTCCCGTCGATAACGTTAACCAGCGGCATTTCGAGCAGCAGTTCGTCGCTCTCTAACCTATTCAACGCCGCCAGCGGCATGTGGAACTTCGTGCCGAAGGTGGATCTGCCCATCTTTAACGCCGGGCGTAACGAAGCCAACCTGGCGCTCGCCAACGTGAAGCAGCGTCAGGCGGTGGTGAACTACGAGCAGAAAATTCAGGCTGCCTTTAAAGCGGTGGCGGATGCGCTGTCGCTTCGCGAAAGCATCGAAGGCCAACTGGTGGCGCAGCAGCGTTATTTAGCGTCGCTGCAAATTACCCTGCAGCGCGCCCGCGGATTATATGCCAGCGGGGCGGTGAGCTATATCGAAGTGCTCGATGCCGAGCGCTCTATCTTCACCACGCAGCAGGCGATCCTCGATTTACTTTATTCCCAACAGGTCAACGAAATTAATTTATTCACCGCACTCGGTGGCGGCTGGAAAGCGTAACCCTTTATTCAGGAGATTCTCAATATGCGTAACGTAACGATGCTGGTTGGTGGGATTTTAATGGCGATGGTGGCAAACGTTCAGGCAGCCGAAATGCAGCATGACGGCCATGGCCAGATGATGGAAATGAACGCTCAGCAGGCGGTTATTCAGGGTACCGGCGTGGTGCAGTCCGTGGATAAAGCGGCGAAAAAAATCACCATCGCCCACGAAGCCATTCCCGCCATTGACTGGCCGGCGATGACCATGCGCTTTACCTATACCGCGCCAACCGAGGCGATTAATCAGCTGAAAGAGGGCAGCCACGTGAACTTCTCCTTTATTCAGCAGGGGAACCTCTCGCTGCTTCAGGATATTAAGTCAATCTGATGGCTAAATTAAAATATACGGCTGCCATTGTCTGTAGCCTGATTATTGGCGGCCTGGCGACGGCAGTAATAAGCCGCTTTATTGCGCCGAACGCCCAGGCTGAATCTCAGCCTGCCGAGCGTAAGGTGCTGTACTGGTACGATCCGATGAAGCCCGACGTACGCTTCGATAAGCCGGGTAAATCGCCGTTTATGGACATGGACCTGGTGGCGAAATACGCCGACGAGGGCGGGGATACCCAGTCAAGCGGCGTCCGTATCGACCCCACTCAGGTGCACAACCTGGGGCTGCGTACGGAGAAGGTCAGCAAGGGTCGCCTCAACTATGGTCAGACCCTTCCCGCGAACGTCAGCTACAACGAATACCAGTTTGTGATTGTCCAGGCGCGTGCCGAAGGGTTTATCGAAAAGGTCTCCCCGCTGACGGTGGGCGACAAAGTGCGTAAAGGTACGCCGCTGGTTGAGGTCACCATTCCTTCGTGGGTGGAAGCGCAGAGCGAATACCTGCTGCTGGCGAACTCAGGCGGCACAGCAAACCAGCTCGATGGCGTGCTGGAACGTCTGCGGCTGGCGGGTATGCCGGAAGCGGATATCCAGCGGATGCGTAGCACTCGCCGCGTACAGACGCGCTTTACCCTTACCGCGCCTATCGATGGCGTACTGACGGCCTTTAGCCTGAAAAGCGGCATGAACATCGCCAAAGACAGCGTGGTGGCGCAGATTCAGGGCATGGACCCGGTGTGGATCACCGCCGCCGTGCCGGAGTCGATCGCTTATCTGCTCAAAGACTCCACCCAGTTTACGGTGTTTATCCCGGCCTATCCGGACAAAACCTTCCCGATCCAGAAATGGTCTATCCTGCCGAGCGTCGACCAAACCACGCGCACGCTGCAGGTGCGTTTGCAGGTCAATAACCCGGATGAGCTCCTGAAGCCGGGGATGAACGCCTATTTGAAGCTGAACGCGCAAAGCGACGAGATGCTGCTGATCCCGTCTCAGGCGGTGATTGATACTGGCGATGAACAACGGGTGATTACGGTGGCAAGCAACGGCGAGTTTGTGCCGAAAAAGATCCAGGTGCTGCATGAATCTCAGCATCAGGCCGGCATTGGCGCGGGGCTATCGGAAGGGGAATCGGTGGTGCTGAACGGCCTGTTCCTGATTGACTCGGAAGCGAATATCAGCGGCGCGCTGGACAGAATGCGGCATACCGCTGATGCCCACGCCGGGCATTAAGGAGACGGTGATGATTGAATGGATTATCCGGCGCTCGGTCGCCAACCGTTTTCTGGTGATGATGGGCGTGCTGTTTTTGAGCCTCTGGGGCGGCTGGACCATTGTCAATACGCCGGTAGATGCGCTGCCGGATCTCTCTGACGTACAGGTGATTGTTAAAACCAGCTATCCGGGGCAGGCGCCGCAGATTGTCGAGAATCAGGTAACTTATCCGCTCACCACCACCATGCTGTCGGTGCCGGGGGCGAAAACGGTGCGCGGCTTCTCGCAGTTTGGCGACTCCTACGTGTACGTGATTTTTGAGGACGGCACTGACCTTTACTGGGCGCGCTCGCGCGTGCTGGAGTACCTCAACCAGGTGCAGGGTAAGCTGCCGCAGGGCGTGAGCTCGGAGATTGGCCCGGACGCCACCGGCGTGGGCTGGATCTTTGAATACGCGCTGGTGGACAAAAGCGGCAAGCACGACCTTGCCGAACTGCGTTCGCTGCAGGACTGGTTCCTGAAATATGAGCTGAAAACCATCCCCAACGTGGCGGAAGTGGCCTCCGTTGGCGGCGTGGTGAAGCAGTATCAGGTGCAGGTCGACCCGATGAAGCTCGCCCAATACGGCATCACTCTTAGCGAGGTGAAGCAGGCGCTGACCAGCTCCAACCAGGAGGCGGGCGGCTCATCGGTGGAGATAGCCGAAGCGGAATATATGGTACGCGCCACCGGCTATTTGAAAAGCCTGGAGGACTTTAACCATATCGTCCTGAAAGCAGAAGCGAACGGCGTGCCGGTCTATCTGAAGGACGTGGCGCGGGTGCAGATCGGCCCGGAAATGCGCCGTGGCATTGCTGAAATGAACGGTGAGGGTGAAGTGGCGGGCGGCGTGGTGCTACTGCGTTCCGGCAAGAACGCCCGTGAAGTGATTTCGGCGGTGAAAGAGAAGCTCGCTTCGCTGCAAAAAAGCCTGCCGGAAGGGGTTGAGGTGGTCACCACCTACGACCGTAGCCAGCTGATTGACCGGGCCATCGACAACCTGCGCTCGAAGCTGATTGAAGAGTTTATCGTGGTGGCGGTGGTCTGCGCGCTATTCCTCTGGCACGTGCGCTCGGCGCTGGTGGCGATCGTCTCGCTGCCGCTGGGGCTGTGTATCGCCTTTATCGTGATGCATTTCCAGGGGCTGAACGCCAACATCATGTCACTGGGCGGGATCGCGATCGCCGTCGGCGCGATGGTGGATGCGGCGATCGTGATGATCGAAAACGCCCACAAGCGGCTGGAACACTGGCAGGAGGCGCATCCTGATGAGTCGATGGATAACGCCACTCGCTGGAAAGAGATAACCGACGCGGCGGTGGAAGTGGGGCCGGCGCTGTTTATCAGCCTGCTGATTATCACGCTGTCGTTTATCCCGATCTTCACCCTTGAAGGCCAGGAAGGGCGGCTGTTTGGCCCGCTGGCGTTTACCAAAACCTATGCCATGGCCGGAGCCGCGGCGCTGGCAATCGTGGTGATCCCCATCCTGATGGGCTTTTGGATCAAAGGTAAGATCCCGGCGGAATCGCGCAACCCGTTGAACCGCTTCCTGATTGCGATCTACCACCCGCTGCTGCTGAAGGTGCTGAAGTGGCCGAAGCTCACCTTGCTGGTGGCGCTGCTGTCTATCTTCACCGTGCTGTGGCCGCTCAGCAAAGTCGGCGGCGAGTTTCTGCCGAAAATTAACGAAGGTGACCTGCTGTATATGCCTTCGACCCTGCCGGGGATTTCTCCGGGGCAGGCGGCGGTGCTGCTCCAGCAGACCGATAAGCTGATTAAGACGGTGCCGGAAGTGGCATCGGTGTTTGGTAAATCAGGGAAAGCGGAAACTGCGACCGACTCCGCGCCGCTGGAGATGATTGAAACCACCATTCAACTCAAGCCGCAGGATCAGTGGCGGCCGGGAATGACGCTCGATAAGATTATCGACGAGCTTGACGCCACCGTGCGGCTGCCGGGGCTGGCGAACCTGTGGGTGCCGCCAATTCGTAACCGTATTGATATGCTCTCCACCGGGATTAAGAGCCCGATTGGTATCAAGGTCTCCGGTACGTCGCTAGCGGATATTGATGACGCCGCCCAGCGTATTGAAACGGTGGCCAAAACCGTGCCGGGCGTGGTCTCCGCGCTGGCAGAACGGTTGGAGGGCGGGCGCTATATCGACGTTGATATCAACCGCGAGAAAGCCGCGCGTTACGGTATGACGGTGGGCGATGTGCAGCTGTTTGTCTCGTCGGCTATTGGCGGCGCGACGGTGGGGGAAACGGTAGAGGGCGTAGCGCGCTACCCTATCAATATTCGCTATCCGCAGGGCTTCCGCGATGGCCCGACGGCGCTGCGTCAGTTGCCGATCCTCACGCCCGGGAAGCAACAAATCACGCTCGGCGACGTGGCGGACGTGAAGGTTGTCTCCGGCCCGACGATGCTGAAAACCGAGAACGCGCGCCCGGCGAGCTGGATTTACATCGATGCCCGCGACCGCGATATGGTCTCCGTGGTGCATGACCTGCAAACGGCGATTAGCCGCAGCGTGACGCTGAAGCCGGGTACCAGCGTGGCGTTTTCCGGGCAGTTTGAGCTGTTGGAGCACGCCAATAAGAAACTCAAGCTGATGGTGCCGATGACGGTGATGATTATCTTCATTCTGCTCTATCTGGCCTTCCGCCGGGTGGATGAAGCATTGCTGATTCTGATGAGCCTGCCGTTTGCGCTGGTGGGCGGCATCTGGTTCCTCTACTGGCAGGGGTTCCATATGTCGGTAGCAACCGGGACCGGGTTTATCGCCCTGGCGGGGGTGGCGGCCGAGTTTGGCGTGGTGATGCTGATGTATCTGCGTCATGCGATTGAAGCCGAACCGCGGTTGCAAAAGGCCGACACCTTTAGCCCGCAGGCGCTGGACGAAGCGCTGTATCATGGGGCAGTGCTGCGCGTGCGGCCTAAGGCGATGACGGTGGCCGTGATTATTGCCGGGCTGTTGCCCATACTATGGGGAACCGGGGCCGGTTCTGAAGTGATGAGCCGCATTGCCGCGCCGATGATTGGTGGCATGATCACCGCGCCGCTGCTGTCGCTGTTTATCATTCCGGCGGCCTATAAATTGATATGGTTGTATCGGCACAGGCGTAGTTTGTAGGCCGGATAAGGTGGTTACGCCGCCATCCGGCAATGTGTACCGTATTGCCTGATGGCGCTGCGCTTATCAGGCCTACAAACGACAAGCGGTGAACCATAATACGGAGACCCCCATGCACCACGTTCTCATTACCGGTGCCACCGGCCTTGTTGGTGGGCACTTACTTAACATGCTTCGCCGGGAGTCGCAGGTGGAATCCATCGTCGCGCCTACGCGCCATCCGCTGGAGCACGCCTTTGGGATCGTCAACCCGCACGACCCCGATCTCAGCGCGGCGCTGGCGAAGGTCGCGTCGCCCGTCGATACCGTTTTCTGCTGCCTTGGCACCACGATCCGCGATGCAGGCTCGAAGGCCGCTTTCAGCCACGTCGACTACGATCTGGTGCTGGAAACCGCCCACTCCGGCCTGCGGCTGGGCGCTCAGCAGTTGCTGGTGGTCAGCGCGATGGGAGCAAACGCGAACTCCCCCTTTTTCTACAATCGGGTGAAAGGTGAAATGGAAGCGGCGCTGATAGACCAGGGCTGGCCGCAGTTGGTTATCGCAAGACCTTCAATGCTACTCGGTCAACGCGGCACACCGCGTCTGAACGAGCGTCTGTTGGCGCCGCTGTTTAGCCTGCTACCGGGGAACTGGAAGGCGATTGAAGCACACGATGTGGCAAAGGCGATGCTGAGTACGGCAAAGCACCCGGGAAATACACAGGTAGAGATTCTGTCGTCGCGTAAGCTGAGGGAAATCGCCCGGCAGTGAACCTGCCGGGCAAGGTGTGAGACGTTATTGAATTGGGGTGAACGCGGTAGTCACGCGCTTCACGCCGCTAACGCGGCTGGCGATATCGGCCGCGGCTTTACCTTCACGGTCGGTGACCAGACCCATCAGGAACACTTCACCATTTTCGGTAGTCGCCTTCACGTTAGAGGATTTCACCTGATCGCTCGCCAGCAGCTGGGAGCGGACTTTAGTGGTAATCCAGGTATCGGAAGACGAGGTACCGAGGCTAATCGGCTGGCCCTGGCGAATTTCGTTATACACTTCGGTTGCGCCATCAACGCCAACGGCGATCTGCTTCGCACGGGTGGCGAGGCTAAGATCCGGCGTCTGGCCGGTCAGCAACACTTTACCCTGGTAGGCGGTCACGTTAATGCGCGCCTCTTTCTTAATTTGCGCATCTTTAGACAGGGCGCTGTTCACACGAACTTCCAGCGTGCTGTCATCCACCTGAGTTCCCACCGTGCGGGGGTCAGTTGCGGCCTTGGTACCGACTGCAGCCGTGCCGACAACGGCAGCTGCAATACATCCCTGGAGCAGCAGTGCGGAAATAAGGACCGCGAGGGTCGAAATCACCTTCATTTGTTCTCCTTAGTCGTCCTGGTGTGGGAAAAGGGTGTTATCAATTAAATCACTCAGACAGTTTACCGTGAGCATGTGCATCTCCTGGATACGGGCGCTGCGGTGCGACGGAATGCGGATCTCCACATCCTGTTGACCGAGCAGGCCCGCCAGTTCACCGCCGTCATAGCCGGTCAGTGCGACGATCGTCATGTCACGCGTGACAGCCGCTTCTACCGCCTTGACGATATCGCGACTGTTACCACGGGTTGAAATAGCCAGCAGAACATCACCAGCGTGACCCAGCGCGCGTACCTGCTTGGCGTAGATTTCATCATGCAGGCGATCGTTCGCTATTGCCGTTAAGACCACATTATCGGAATTAAGTGCAATCGCGGGTAAACCGGGACGCTCTGTTTCATAACGGTTAATCATGCAGGCAGCAAAATGCTGTGCGTTGGCGGCGGATGAACCGTTACCACAACAGAGAATTTTGTTGCCGTTCAGCAGCGACTGTACCAGGGTCATCGCAGCTCGGGAGATAGCGTCCGGGAGCGCTTCCGCCGCGGCGATTTGGGTTTGAATGCTTTCGGTGAAGCACACTTTGATTCTTTCGAGCACGATATCCCTTTACATTCTATGAGCTAAAAGCGTTTGAAAACCATTCGATTTCATTGCCGGTGAAGGCTATCACATCGAAACGGCAATCCACAGTATCAAAACTCCCATTGTGGCGGGCAAGCCACAAGCGGGCAGTCTGTAACAGTTTGTTTTGTTTGCTCCGGGTCACACTGGCGGCAGCACCGCCATAGAACCCGGAGCGGCGATAGCGAACTTCCACGAAAACCGTGACCGTCCCTTCCCGCATAATCAAATCAATTTCGCCGCTGCGCTCGCGCACGTTGGCGGCGATAAATGCCAGTCCTTGGTCTTCAAGCCAGCGACGCGCGCGCTGTTCCACGGCGTCGCCAACCTGTTTTGTGGTTAACTGGCGGGGACTATCTGCCCCTGCTGGTATTTGAGCCATGATAACTTCCTGTTAATCACGCAGTCCGAAGTGGCGCTGAGATCGCCGGTATTACCGTTCAGCTCAAAGCCCGGCACGCCGCGCATCTGCGCGAAGTGGTTGGCCAGCGCCCAGGCATCCGCGCCCATGGCATAGAGACGAGCCAGTGAATAGTCGTTGTTCACCGCGCGCAGCGCCTGCTGCATCAGCGCCGGGTTGCTGCCGGCAAGCATTGGGATTTCGCTGTACTGCAGGCCTTCCATCTCCAGACGGAAGTCCGGGCCAGCGGTACCCTGTGCGCTGCGGGAGCTGGCGTACAGCATTGCGCCGCTCTGGCTGCCGTTACGCATCGCAATCATCGGTTTGATAAAGGCGATCTCTTCCGGGGTTGCCAGGATATAAGCCGCGTCTACCTTGTTGCTGCCGGTGATTTGCGCGTCGGTCGGTGCGGCTGGAATAGTCAGGTTACCGATGGTGACGCCCTGCGGCTGAGACTGCGCGGAGATAACCGGGGTGCCAGACAGCGAGATACCGGAACCACCGTTCACGCCGCCTTTCAGCTCGGACAGTGAACCAAACTTCTGCTGTAAGACTGTACCACCGCCGATTTTATGCCACTCGTCGGCGAAGGCCTGGGTGACACGATCGCCGAGGGCGTTACGCGGCACCAGCAGCAGCGGAGACTGTTTGCCCTGATCGTGAATATGACGTGCCGCATCGCGGGCTTCATCTTCCGGCGACAGCGCGAAGTAGCAGATGTTAGGACGGTTGCTTACCGCTTCCGGCTGGTTCAGCGCCAGCACGTTAAGCGTGGTGTTGCTCTTCATCAGCTCTTCAACGTTGTTTTTCAACAGCGGGCCAACCACCAGGCTGACGCCGTCCTGCTGCGCCTGCGCCAGAATCTGGCTCAGCGGCTGGGAAGAGGTATCGTAGATTTTCAGCTCTGCCGATGGGTTTGCTGCTACGCTCGCGACGGGCTGCACTGCCGGTGTTTGAGCAGGAGCCGCGTCGGCCGCTGGAGCCTGAGCTGCAGGTGCGGCTGCGTTGTTGGCCTGTGCGGCCTGAACTGGAGCCGCCGCTGGTACCTGGCTTTGCGGCGTAGTCAGGTCGGTAACTTCAGCCTGAGATGGGCTCACCACGGCGGTGGTCGCTGCTTGCGCGACCTGTTCCGGTACCGCGCTGCCGCTTACCGGCATAGTGCCGTTCTTCGCCGCCTCAAAACCTTGCTGGATGGTGCGGCCAAACACCGCGGCCTGGCCGTTTAACGGCAGCAGCAGGGCGATTTTGTTGACCGATGCGGGCTTAAAGTTCTGCACGTTCGCCAGCTGTGATGGCAGCACTTTCGCGCCTGGGTTCTGTGGATAGCGAGTCTGCCAGTCTTTAATACCGGCCTTCAGCATATCGGGATCGTTACGGTTATCGAACCAGACGCGCTGCAAATCGAGCCAGCCTTGTAGCACGTTTTCATCCGCATTGATAACCAGCGCATTGGCCTGCTCCTGGGTCATGGAGGAAAGCGCCTGCCAGGTGGCATCGCTGTTTTGCTGTCTTTCCGGCTGAGTGGTCAGCAGCGGTGCCTGGGCAATCAGGGCGCGCAGCAGCGTCAGGGACGGCTTACCCTGCTCGGCGCTGATGGTGTCCTGCCAGAAACGCGCCTGCAGCGCACTGTCGAAATCATCGGCCTTCAGCTTTTGCAGCAGCGCCTGTGCACCGGCGTAATCTTTCTGCGCCAGCTTCAGTTCAACCGCTAACAGCGCCTGCTCCTGACGTTGGGCTGCGTTCAACTGCTGCGGCAGCTGATTGAACAGCTCCAGCGCCTGCTGGCTCTTACCTTCCTTCAGCAATGAACGAATGGCGAGTAATTGCCAGTTGGTCTTGCTATCATTCGAGCTTTGCTGCATCTGCTGCAGATAAAAGCCGGAGTCAGCCTGCGTCGCGCCCTGAAGTTGGGCTGCACTCTGATCGGGGGCCTGGGTGCCACAGCCTGCAAACAGCAGCGCTGCCAGGATTACCGGCAGACAGCGCGCGGCTTTCATACGAGAAAATGTTGAGGGTACCATTCTGTATCCAGTAATATTTTTTACGCAATGCTCAATATTAAATCGGCAATACGGACGAAACAATGAAACAACACGAATCGGCGGATAATTCTCAAGGCCAACTCTTTATTGTACCTACTCCTATCGGAAATTTGGCTGATATTACCCAACGAGCGCTCGAAGTATTGCAAGCTGTTGATTTAATTGCGGCTGAAGACACCCGTCATACAGGTTTATTGCTGCAACACTTCGCCATTAATGCCCGTTTGTTTGCCTTACACGATCACAATGAGCAACAAAAGGCGGAAACGCTGGTGGCAAAACTGAAGGAAGGGCAGAACATCGCGCTGGTTTCTGACGCCGGAACGCCGCTTATCAACGACCCTGGCTACCATCTGGTGCGTACCTGTCGCGAAGCGGGGATCCGCGTCGTGCCGCTGCCGGGTCCGTGCGCGGCGATTGCCGCCCTGAGCGCCGCCGGTCTGCCGTCGGACCGTTTCTGTTACGAAGGCTTCCTGCCGGCCAAATCCAAAGGCCGCCGCGATACGCTGAAGGCCATCGAAGCCGAGCCGCGTACGCTGATTTACTATGAATCCACCCACCGTCTGCTCGACAGCCTGGAAGATATGGTCGCCGTCTGGGGCGAATCTCGCTACGTGGTGCTGGCGCGTGAGCTGACCAAAACCTGGGAAACCATTCACGGCGCGCCGGTGGGCGAGTTGCTGGCGTGGGTGAAGGAAGATGAAAACCGCCGTAAAGGCGAGATGGTGCTGATTGTAGAAGGGCACAAAGCGCAGGAAGACGAACTGCCTGCCGACGCGCTGCGCACACTGGCGTTGTTACAGGCTGAACTGCCGTTGAAGAAGGCGGCGGCGCTGGCGGCGGAAATCCACGGCGTGAAGAAGAATGCGCTGTATAAGTATGCGCTGGAGCAGCAGGGGGAGTAGGGAAAAAGCCTGAAAACCTGTGCAATATAGAACCTGAAATACAAAAGAGGCTCGGGATTTCCGGGCCCCTTTGTATCAGCGCTTAGGCCGTAGCCGCTGCGCCCGTCTGAATTCTCTGCGCTGAGCCGCAGACGTTGATTTTGTTTCTGACCACTTCCTTCATCGCATCCATCCCCACGCGCATGTAGTAGCGCGGATCGTTACCTTCCGGGTTCTCAGCAAACCACCGTTTCACCGCATCGGCAAAGGCGATTTTGAGCTCGGTCGCGACGTTAACTTTGCAAATGCCCAGCTCAATGGCCTGGCGAACAAACTCGTCGGGAACGTCGCTGGCACCGTGCAGGACTAAAGGAATATCCACCACCTTGCGGATCTCTGCCAGACGGTTGAAGTCGATTTTTGGACGCTTGGTATAGAGACCGTGGGCGGTGCCAATGGCGACTGCCAGGCTGTCTACGCCGGTCAGCTCAACGAAGCGGCGCGCTTCCTGCGGGTCGGTAAAGAAGGCGCTCTCTTCGTCGACATTCATATCATCCTCTACGCCGCCAAGCCGCCCCAACTCCGCTTCAACGCTGCAGTCGTTATGGTGACAAAAGTCGACGACCGATTTCACCAGCTTCACATTTTCATCAAACGGGAAGTGGCTGCCGTCAATCATTGCGCTACGCACGCCGGCGTGCACTTTGCGGCGGATGTCTGCCAGCGACTCGTGGTGGTCGAGATGCAGGGCCAGCGGAAAGTCGTAACTGGTGGAGTAGGCTTCACACAGGGCGTAGATCTCTTCAAAGGCAATGTGCTTAAACGTCCCTGGCGTACCGGCGAGGATCACCGGGGATTGCATTTCGTTGCATACCTCAAGGATCGCCTGGATCGTTTCGGCGTTATGAATGTTAAATGCGGGAACCGCGTAGCCCTTTGCCTGGGCATCCTGGAGCAGGTATTTCGTGGAAATAATAGCCATGATTCAATCCTCTTAGCCGCGCCATTGGTGAATGTTGACGCCCTGTACCACGCGGTTAACCGTGCCGCTGGCGGAAGGCGTATCCGGCGTGATACCGGCGTTGATGGACTCCGACAGCGCGAAAATCTGGGCGTACATCAGGAAACAGAAAGCCTGCTCGACATCGCTAAACGGGCGCGATGGCGGCAGCAGAATATGAGGACCTGCGACGATCGCTTCATCGGCTTCGGCGGCAATGGCCACAACGCGCATGGCAAGCTGGTCACGGCGCAGTTCTGCCAGCAGATCCAGATCGTACAGGCGGGTATAAGGGTGGCTGGAGACGAACATGACGATCAGCGTTTCGCTATCAACCAGTGATTTAGGGCCATGACGGAAGCCGGTGGAGGAGTCGTAGAAGGCGGCAATTTTACCGGCGGTTAACTCCAGCACCTTCAATGCAGATTCACGCGCGGTGCCTTGTAGGCCGCCGCTGCCCAGATAGACGATACGTTTCCAGGATTGCTGGCCGAACACGCCGTCTGCGCCATCGCCCAGTTTGCTGAGGATCGTTTGGCAGCGTCTGGCGACATCCTGGAAGGTGCGACTGTTGATTGCGTCCGCGGCGAAAACGGACAGGCAGCTTGCCATCATGGTGGTGATGCTGCTGGTCATCGCAAAACCACGATCGTGGGTCTCGGCAGGCATCAGCAGTACCAACGCGTTAGCGCTTTGGCGGGCGTTCAGGTACAGGCTTCCCGCTTCGTTGCAGGTGATCACCAGGTGATAGCACTCGGGAACCAGCTGATTAACCAGATCGACCGCCGCCACGCTTTCTGGGCTGTTGCCAGATCGCGCGAATGACACCAGCAGCAGCGGGCCTTCAATTCTCAGATAATCCATCGGGTTAGAAACCAGATCGGTAGTGGGAATTGAACGAAAATCTTTGCCGCTATGGTGGCTCAGCCACGGGGCGATCATGTCGCCAATAAAGGCCGAGGTGCCCGCGCCTGTGAGGACGATCTGCAGATCGTGCCGAGCCAGCAGCGGGGCAAGAAAGTTGTCAATCGACTGGCGTGCGCTATCGATCTGGGACAAAGAACGAAGCCAGCTGTCAGGCTGCTGATGGATTTCTTCTTCAGTCCAGGAACGGGTTCTGGTGCGAGACGGGGTGTAGGTTTCTGACATAACGCAATCCTTAATCGTATGAACTCAGCATCAGAAAGTGGTGCTGCTCATGTTTGTCTTTCGTTTCGTTTCACTTTAATGCTTTTGCTGTTAAATAAAATCTACAGAAAAGAAATCGAAAGTTCAATTGAGAAAATGAAAATAAAACGAAAAATTAGAGCCGTGAACGGTTTTTGTTTTGCTTGTTCTTGTTATTCAGTGGGTTATGTTTTATTGGTGAAAGGTTTTTGGTCGTAAGACGAAAGGAAAAGAAAGGCCCCGGCGCATCGACGCCGGGACCACGATGATAGACAATGAAAGACTAAAGGTTTAACGGTATGCCCTTGATCCAGATTTTCTGCACCTCAAGATGAACGTTAAGTTCAATCAAGTTCGCCAGCTTGCCAACGCCAATCGACCCGAGGCGGTCCTCCATACCGAGGAGCCGGGCGGGATGCAGAGAGGCCATGCGGATTGCCTCTTCTACGCTGACGCCCGCCATCTCCACCATGTTTTTTACCGCCACATCGACCGAGAGCGTGCTGCCTGCCAGGCTGCCGGACGACGTTCGCACGATACCTCCGCGCATCTCGACCTCATAACCGCAGATGTCGTAGCGACCGTCAGGCATCCCGGCCGCCCGCATTGCATCGGTGATAAGCACCGTGCGCTCAGGGGCGCAGTGCGCGCAAAGCTGCATGGCCGCCGGGTGAACGTGGTGACCGTCGGCAATCAACTCAAGCCAGGCGCGCGGGTCGGTCAGGCCTGCGCCAACCATGCCTGGCTCTCGGTGGTGCAGGCCGGTCATGCCGTTAAAACAGTGCACCAGCCCATCCGCACCAGCATCCAGGGCGGCTACGGTCTGCGCGTGGGTAGCGGCGCTATGGCCGAGCATTACGCGAATGCCGCGTCGCTTGAGATGGGCAATGGCTTCCAGCGCACCGGCTTTTTCTGGCGCCAGCGCCAGCACGCGAAGCGTGTTTTGCGACTGGGCAATCAACGCATCCAGCTCATTGATGTTCAGTTCGCGAAACAGTTCGGGCGGGTGGGCTCCCTTGTTTTGCGGCGTGAAGTACGGCCCCTCAAGATAGCTCCCCAGTAGCATTGCACCTTCGCCGCCACATTGAACGCGCTGGGCGATCCGTCTGAGCGCACCTTCAATCGCGGGTAGCGGAGCGGTGACGGTAGTCGGGAGCCAGGCCCCGACGCCCTCGCAGGCTTTGTGTATCGCCAGTGTCTCCAGTGCGCGCGGGTCATCATCCATCACATCGACGCCCGCGCCGCCGTGAACGTGGAGGTCGAGATAAGCCGGGCACAGCAGGTCGACGTCGCGCGCGGTGATGCCGGCAGGAATCGGCGTGATTTGTGCTATCTGACCCTCAACGAGATGGACCTGATGGTCGTCCAGCCAGCCGTCTTCGCTCAGCACCCTGCGTGCGCGTAGTACCTGGGTCATATCCCTTCCTCTACCGCTACCTCTTCGCGGCAATTCTTGAGCTCATCGACCAGGCTGGTCAGCCCGCGGTGCCCGCACTCCAGCGCCTGGAGACGAAATGCCGTGCTGGTTAACCCTTCACGTTCCAGCACCATTTCCAGCAGCAGCTGAAGGTTCGTACCGGTGATCACTTCGCTGCCCGGTTTTTGCATGGCGAGCGTGGAAGCTACGCGGAAAGGTGTTCCGCCCAATAAATCGGTCAGAAAGACGATGTCCTGCTCGGGGTCCAGCTGGGTCATTGCGGTTTCCAGCTGTGAGGTGAGCAGTGCGGTTGTTGAGGCTTCAGGAAAATCGATGGCGATAAACTGCGGCTGTTCGCCCAGGATCTGCTTCATCGCTTGTTCCAGACCGGTCGCGAAACCGCCGTGCCCACAAAGAATAATGCCTAACATTGTGACCTCTTTTACTTACAGGAAATGGGCAAACTTGCCGACCACGCCTAACAGCACAGTGATCCCAATCAGACGCAGCGGGCTCCAGCCACGGCGCACCAGCCAGAACATGGTCATGGTGTAGACCAGCGGTAGAAACGCGGGCATCAGCTTATCAATGACATCGGTCTGCAGTTTGACGATGGCGTCACCGGCGGTAATCTGAAGCGTTGTGGCTAAGCGGACGTAGGTCGCTACCAGCGCGCCAATCACCGTCATTCCGACAATAGAAGCCGCATGGCCGACCTTCTGGGTGTTCGCCTTGATCAACGGAATGGCGGCGACCCCCATGCGATAAGCATAGTGGGCGAGGCCAAAGCGCAGGCCCAGGTGCACAACGTTGAACATCACAATAAAGACCACGGCACCCAGAATGGAACCCTGAAGCGCCAGGCTTGCGCCAATACCGCCGCAAATTGGCAGCAGCGTGAGCCAGAACATCGCATCACCAATGCCGCCTAACGGCGCGCCGACCGCGATTTTGGTGCTCTGGATGCTGTTAACATCCTGCTTGGAGCGCTCCATCGCCAGAATAATGCCGATGACAAAGGTGACGAGGAAAGGGTGGGTGTTGAAGAATCCCATGTGCCCTTTCATGGCTCGCGCCAGGTCGCGTTTATTGGTGTGGATCTTTTTCAGCGCGGGCAGCAGGCCATACAGCCAGCCCGATGCCTGCATACGTTCATAGTTAAAAGAGGCCTGTAGCAGCATGGAACGCCAGGCCACGCGGTTGATGTCTTTTCGCGTTAACTCTGCGCCAATGGTCTGATCTTCATACACGTTTTCGTTCACGCCGCTTAGCAGTGTCTCTTCGCTTTCGGCAACATTCGGCAGGGTGGTTTGATTAGATGCCATCTTCAAATTCCTCGTTCTGTGCCTGAGACACTTTAGGTTCCGGGTTCTTACGCAGCAGGTCGATCATCGCCATCGCCAGCGCGGCGGCGGCAATTGCCAGCACCGGCAGTTTGAGCCAGGCGGCGGCGACAAAGCCGATGATGAAGTAAGGGATGTAGACGTTTTTCATCATGATTTTCAGCAGTACGGCAAAGCCGATGGCTGGCATGATGCCGCCCGCCACGCCGAGGCCATCGATCAAACGCTCAGGCAGAACGCTCATCGCGGTTTTGGCATGCTCCGCACCGAAGTAAATCGGTAAAAAGGCGCATAAGAAGTAGAAGGTGCCGAGCGCCAGCAGCGCCAGGTAGTTAACGCGTTCAATGCCCTGAGTATCCGCGTTTGAGGCCATGCGGTCACAGCGTGACATGACGCCCGACATGACAGAAAACAGGAAGGTAATACCCATCTGTACCGCGACGGCGAACGGTACGGCGACGCCCACAGCGACGTCGGGTTTTACGCCGGTGGTAATCGCAAACGTGGTGCCGACGATGGTGCCGATAATGACGTTAGGCGGCTGGGCGCCGGCCAGCGGTGCCAGACCCATCCATACCAACTCCAGCGTCCCACCGGTCAAAATACCGGTATGCAGGTCACCGAGAATCAGGCCGACCAGCGGCCCCAATACCACGGGGCGGTGCAGGTGCGTTAAACCGTTAAACATATCCAGGCCAGCGATAAAGGCGAGGATGCCCAGCGCAAACGCCTGTAGTAAGTTGATTTCCATCGCAATTACCTCAGATGAGTTTATAGAGATCTAAAGCGGGTTCGGTGGGAACGCCCTGGACGAAGCATTCAACGCCTTCCGTTTTCAGCCCGTTGAAAGCCTTCGTGTCGTTAGCATCAATAGAGACCGTTTTGGCTATCTGCTTTTTGCCTTCGGCATAGTGCATGTTGCCGACGTTGATGCGCTTAACCGGTACGCCGCCCTCAACCAGCGTGAGGAAATCGGCGGGGTTTTTGCACACCAGCAGGATCTTTTGTCGGTCTGCGGCGCGATGAATGTTGTCGATGACCTTCTGTAACGACCAGAAACGCACGGCGATCCCTTCGGCCAGCACCATCTCCATGAGGTTCTGCTGTACGGTGTCTTCTGCGACTTCATCGTTGGCAACGAGTACCAGGTTTGCCCCCGCAAACCCTACCCACTGCACCCCGACCTGACCATGAATCAAACGTTCATCAATACGGCTTAACACAATGTTTGGCATAGCATTTTCCTCTTAATTGTTATTCGCTATCGGATTCAGTGCCCTGGCAGGCGGCGTGGTATTGGCGTAAAACGTCCTGAATATGGTCGATGATGAGCGCGTGCGGCGTCGCGCTCAGCTTGCCTTCCCGGACTCTGGCGTATTGCAAAGGGAGATACTGGCTTATCAACGGCAGAGGAATTGGAGTATCCGCCAGGTTGCGTACCAGCCGTTCGTAGGCGTTGTCGACCTGGGCATCAGGCCAGTAGTAGCGCATGCGATCCGAGTAGCTATAGCTTCGTGCCAGCCGGCGCGTATTGCTATCGCCATGGTAGTGGCTCTGCCAGTATTCGGGGCGATCCTGCATGACGTTTTCCAGCTCGCGGCGCAGCCCCGAAATGGCTTTAGCGGGCAACAACTCTTCTTCAATTCCGGCCAGTGAAAACAGCGCTTCGCGCAGGGCGAAGGTGAGCGCCGGGCCAACTTTCAAAATGGCAAAGTGATCGATAACCAACTGACGCAGGGCGTGCGGCGTTTGGTAGTCGGTGGAGTGGGCTTCAAAGACCAGTGCCGGGTGCGACTCCACCATTTTGCTCAGCGCCGCGGCTTTCTGCGGCTGGTAATCGATGACGTTGGTGTGGTCAAACTCAACGCCAGGCTGAACCACTAAGGCAATGATACGTGACCAGAGATCGGCGAGCCCCAGCGCTTCAAAGGCATGATGGTGCGCCTGCAACGTGGCCTGAGCCGCCTCCGGGGTGGTGACGGCAAGTTCAGTAAGCGCTTCGTGCGCGCCGCCAGGGACCGGAACCTCGGTGCCAATGACGTACACCAGGTCAGAGTACCCGAAGCGCATTTTGCAGGTCTCTTCGGCGATGGCAGCAAGACGTGCCGCGCGCGCCGCAACGATTGCATCGGTCAGCGGCACGGGATCGTCGGCACAGGACATGCTGCAATCAAGGTGGATTTTTTTGAATCCGGCGGCAACGTAGCTTTTGATCAGCTCGTCGGCATTGGCCATGGCCGTTTCGGCAGGCAGCGTTTGCCAGCGGTTTGGGCCGAGGTGATCGCCGCCAAGAATCAGCTGCTCGCGCGGCAACTGTAAAGTATCAGCGAGTTGATGGACGAAACGATGAAAATCAGCGGGCGTCATACCGGTATAGCCGCCAAACTGATCGACCTGGTTGGAGGTGGCTTCAATCAGTAATGGGCTATGGTTTTGCAGCGCCAGGCGCATCGCGGACTCCAGCACCAGCGGATGTGCTGAACAAACGGCATAAATGCCCTTTGCGTTCCCCCGTTTGTGTTGTTCCACCATTTCTATGAGATGTTTCACTTTCCTCTCCGTATTCGATGGTTTTAATTTTAATCTTTCGTTTTATTTCACTTTATAGTGCATTACGTCATTTAAAAAATAAAACGAAAGGTTTTCATTTTCCGATCTGTTTCACAAAAGAAACGTAATGAAAGATTCAGATGGCCGATGATACGGGGCAAGTGCCAATTCTGGCGCTTGCAATCTGCTAAAGGAAAGGCGTTAATAGGGGAATCGAAATGAAACGAAAGATTGAATTAAGGGATCACTATGAGCCGCACGGATTCGTCCGCAGAAAAACGCATCACTGGCACCAGTGAAAGGCGTGAACTCATTATTCAGCGCTTGCGCCAGCAGGGAAGCGTTCAGGTTAACGATCTTTCCACCTACTTTGGCGTATCGACCGTTACTATCCGTAACGATCTGGCATTTCTCGAAAAGCAGGGTATTGCGGTGCGTGCCTACGGCGGCGCGTTAATCTGTGACGGTAGCCAGCCGGGAAATGAGCCATCGGTTGAGGACAAAAGTTCGCTGAATACCGCGATCAAACGCCGTATTGCCGACGTAGCGGTTCAACTGATAAAGCCGGGGCATCGCATTATTCTCGACTCGGGAACCACCACGTATGAGATTGCGCGCCGTCTGCGTCAGCATACGGACGTGATTGCCATGACCAACGGTATGAACGTGGCGAATGCGTTGCTGGATGCAGAAGGCGTTGAGCTGCTGATGACCGGCGGCCATCTGCGCCGTCAGTCGCAATCGTTCTACGGTGACCAGGCGGAGCAGTCGCTGCAGAATTACCATTTCGATATGCTGTTCCTCGGCGTGGATGCGATCGATCTTGAGCGTGGGATCAGTACCCATAATGAAGATGAGGCACGGCTGAATCGGCGGATGAGCGAAGTGGCAGAGAAGATTATTGTGGTCACCGACTCCAGCAAATTTAACCGCTCTAGCCTGCATAAGATTATTGATATGCAGCGCGTGGATATGATTATCGTGGATGAGGGGATCCCGGCAGAAAGCCTGGAAGGGCTGCGCAAAAGCGGCATTGATGTCACGCTGGTGGCGGCATCGGAATAAAAAAACCGGGATAGCGTCAGGGCTATCCCGGTTGTCATTATGCTGGTGCGTCGGTGAATCAGGTCACCGGCGCCGGGTTAAATACCGCCAGCTGGTTATGCAGACCCCACTGATCCGAGAAGGTTTTCTTACGCCCGCTCGCCACGTCCAGAATGAACTCAAACAGCTTCGTGCCCACATCCTCGATGGTCTCTTCGCCCGTGGCAATGGTCCCGGCGTTGATATCCATTAAGTCATACCAGCGGTTCGCCAGCTCTGTACGGGTAGCCATCTTAATGACCGGCACGGCCATCAGGCCGTAAGGCGTACCGCGCCCGGTGGTGAAGACCTGCACGGTAATGCCGGAGGCCACCTGTTGTGTGCCGCAGACAAAATCGCTTGCCGGGGTAGCGGCATAAATCAGGCCTCGTTTGGTTGGGCGCTGGCCCGGTGACAGCACTTCCACAATGGCGCTTTTGCCGGATTTGGCGATAGAGCCCAGCGCTTTTTCTACCACGTTTGCCAGGCCGCCTTTCTTGTTACCCGGAGATGGGTTGGCGCTGCGGTCGGTTTGGCCCATATCGAGGTAGTTATCGTACCAGGCCATCTCTTCCAGCAGGCGTTTACCGACCTCTTCGTTGATGGCGCGCGGGGTGAGCAGGTGGATCGCATCACGCACTTCGGTGACTTCTGAGAACATGACGGTTGCGCCGCAGCGTACCAGCAGGTCAGACGCGTAGCCCACTGCCGGGTTGGCGGTGACGCCGGAGAAGGCATCGCTGCCGCCGCACTGCATCCCAACGACCAGTTCAGATGCCGGGCAGGTTTCGCGCTGGCGTTTATTGAGTTTTTCCAGGTGGCGTTCAGCGACCTGCAGAATGTCGTCGACCATCGATCTAAAGCCGACATGCTGCTCGTCCTGCAGACGCACAATGCTGGCGCTATCAACCGGGATGCTCTGCACATCTTCGGTGCCTTGCAGCAGGCGCTCCGGCTGCAGTTTTTCACAGCCGAGGCCGACGACCATCACTTCGCCGCCAAAGTTCGGGTTCAAGGCGATATTATGGATGGTGCGAATTGGCACAATGGCTGCTGGAGCGTTAATCGCCACGCCGCAGCCGTACAGGTGGTTAAGACCTACGACGCCATCGACGTTCGGGTATTTTGGCAGCAGATCGCGTTCAATAATCTTGACCACGTAATCCACCACGCCCGCCACGCAGTGCACGCTGGTGGAGATGCCCAGCAGGTTTTTGGTCCCCACGCTGCCGTCGGCGTTGCGGTAGCCTTCGAAGGTGTAGCCTTCCAGCGGCGGTAACGCCTCCGGTACTTTGGTGGCCAGCGGGAGCGTGTTCAGCGGCGGCGCTTCCGGCAGAATGACCGTGGACTCATCAATCCAGCTGCCCTTCACGATATCGCGAACGGCATAGCCGATGACTTCGCCGTAGCGGATAATTTCGCCATTATGGGGAATATCCACCAGAGCCACTTTATGCCCCTGGGGAATATGCTCAATTAATTCCAGACCGTCAGGGAAACGCGTTCCTGCTTTTAATCCGTTATCGTTAACAATAATCGCCACATTATCAGTGTCGTGCACTTTAATATAAAAAGCAGTCGGCGATTCTTGTCTGATTTCAATGTTAGCCATTGTCCAGTATTCTCCAGCCAGCGGGGCAAAAAATAAAAGATATAAGTGTTAGGTTTTTCATTATTGAAAATAAGAACACTTTGATTATGGAATAAAGCATGTCAGGAGTTTAAGTTTAAAAATGTGATAAAGATCACTTATTATCGTGATGCCCCGTGGCGCAAGGGTATCAAAGCGTGAAATTGTGCATCAGCGCCCAGTGGTATGTGCATATGTATAACTAAAAGATTTTTGTAAGCGTTGAAATTGTGTCTTTGCACAATGTCTGGCGCTGGTTTCCTGATTATACTGAATCCCGATTTCATAGTGACTTATTTGTTTTTTAGCCGCTTGTTATCAATAAATAATCAGCGAATTACTGTCTTAATAATAACAATATAATTAAGGCGCTCTGTACCCCCCCGAGGATAATAAAATGATACATGATACAGCTGATGTTTCTGGATCAACGAAAGGAATGCCGACTCGTTATTTAATTTTGTTAGTTATTTTTATTGTTACGGCCGTTAACTATGCTGACCGCGCCACGCTCTCCATTGCCGGTACATCGGTGGCGAAAGAGCTGGGACTGAGTGCGGTAGAAATGGGGTATATCTTCTCTGCGTTCGGTTGGGCTTATTTGCTCATGCAGATCCCCGGTGGTTGGTTACTGGATAAATTTGGTTCGAAGAAAGTGTACACCTACAGCCTGTTCTTCTGGTCGCTGTTCACTTTCCTGCAGGGCTTTGTTGGCTTCTTCCCATTAGCGTGGGCAGGCGTCTCCATGTTCTTTATGCGCTTTATGCTGGGCTTCTCCGAAGCGCCGTCTTTCCCAGCGAATGCCCGTATCGTAGCGGCCTGGTTCCCGACTAAAGAGCGTGGCACCGCGTCCGCTATCTTTAACTCTGCGCAGTATTTTTCGTTAGCGCTGTTCTCTCCGCTGCTGGGCTGGCTGACCTTCGCCTGGGGCTGGGAACACGTCTTTACCGTGATGGGGGCGATTGGCTTCGTGCTGACCGGGATGTGGGTGAAATTTGTTCATAACCCGACTGATCATCCGCGTATGTCTAAAGATGAGCTGAAGTTTATTGCGGATAACGGCGCTGTGGTCGATATGGACCATAAAAAGCCGGGCAGCGATGCGGCAAAAGGTCCGAAGCTGGAGTACATCAAGCAGCTGCTCAGCAGCCGTATGATGTTAGGGATCTTCTTCGGCCAGTACTTCCTGAACACCATTACCTGGTTCTTCCTCACCTGGTTCCCGATTTACCTGGTGCAGGACAAAGGCATGTCGATTCTGAAAGTGGGGCTGGTGGCGTCTATCCCGGCGTTGTGTGGCTTTGCCGGTGGTGTGCTGGGCGGTCTGTTCTCTGACTACCTGATCCGTCGTGGCTGTACGCTGACCTTTGCTCGTAAGCTGCCTATCGTGCTGGGGATGCTGTTGGCATCGACGATTATTCTGTGTAACTACACCGATAGCACCGCGCTGGTGGTAACCCTGATGGCGCTGGCATTCTTCGGTAAAGGCTTTGGCGCACTCGGCTGGCCGGTTATCTCCGATGTGGCACCGAAAGAGATTGTTGGGCTGTGCGGCGGGCTGTTTAACGTCTTCGGCAACGTGGCATCTATCGTCACTCCGCTGGTGATTGGCTATATCGTGAGTGAACTGCACTCCTTTAATGGCGCACTGATTTTTGTAGGCTGTTCTGCGCTGATGATGATGGTTTGCTACCTGTTCGTGGTGGGCGACATCAAACGTCTGGAACTGCGTAAGTAAGCCACGACTAACTTAAGGTAATGAAAATGGATAACGCGATTTTCCCTAACAAATTCAAAGCGGCACTGGCTGCCAAACAGGTTCAGATTGGCTGCTGGTCCGCACTTTCCAGCCCAATCAGCACCGAAGTGTTAGGACTGGCCGGTTTCGACTGGCTGGTGCTGGACGGTGAACATGCGCCGAACGACGTGACAACGCTCATTCCGCAACTGATGGCCTTAAAAGGCAGCGTGAGTGCACCGGTAGTGCGTATCCCGACCAACGAGCCGGTGGTTATCAAACGCATGCTGGATATCGGTTTCTACAACTTCCTGATTCCGTTCGTTGAAACCGAAGAAGAAGCCGCGCAGGCGGTCTCTTCTACTCGCTATCCACCAGAAGGCATTCGCGGCGTCTCCGTTTCTCACCGTGGCAACATGTTTGGCACCGTGCCGGATTACTTCGCGCAGTCCAATAAAAACATCACCATCCTGGTGCAGATCGAAAGCCAGCTGGGCGTCGACAACGTTGATGCCATTGCCGCCACCGAAGGCGTAGATGGCATCTTCGTTGGCCCAAGCGACCTGGCGGCAGCATTAGGCCATCTGGGCAACGCTTCTCACCCGGAAGTGCAGCAGGCGATTCAACACATTTTCGCCCGTGCTAAAGCGCACGGTAAACCAAGCGGCATTCTGGCACCGGTTGAAGCCGATGCGCGTCGCTATCTGGAATGGGGCGCGACCTTTGTGGCGGTTGGCAGCGATCTGGGCGTGTTCCGCGCCGGTACGCAGAAACTGGCTGACGCCTTCAAGAAGTAACCACCACCGAATACATACACATTTGAGGAAATGACGATGAAAGTTGGTTTTATTGGCCTGGGTATCATGGGTAAACCGATGAGTAAAAATCTGCTGAAAGCAGGTTACTCGCTGGTGGTTTGTGACCGTAATCCTGAAACGATCGCTGAAGTGATCGCCGCTGGCGCTGAAACGGCGACCACCGCAAAAGCGATTGCTGAACAGTGTGATGTGATCATCACCATGCTGCCAAACTCCCCGCACGTGAAAGAGGTCGCGCTGGGTGAAAACGGCATTATTGATGGCGCGAAGCCGGGCACCGTGCTTATCGACATGAGTTCGATTGCCCCGCTGGCGAGCCGTGAAATCAGCGAGGCGCTGAAGGCTAAAGGTATTGAGATGCTTGATGCCCCGGTGAGCGGCGGCGAGCCAAAAGCCATCGACGGCACTCTGTCAGTGATGGTGGGCGGCGATAAAGCTATCTTCGATAAGTACTACGACCTGATGAAAGCGATGGCGGGTTCTGTGGTGCATACCGGTGAAATTGGCGCGGGTAACGTGACCAAGCTGGCAAACCAGGTGATCGTGGCGCTGAATATTGCGGCGATGTCTGAAGCGCTGACCCTGGCGACCAAAGCGGGCGTTAACCCGGATCTGGTGTATCAGGCGATTCGCGGCGGCCTGGCGGGCAGCACCGTGCTGGATGCCAAAGCACCGATGGTCATGGACCGTAACTTCAAGCCTGGCTTCCGTATCGACCTGCACATTAAAGATCTGGCGAACGCGCTGGATACTTCGCATGGCGTTGGCGCACAGCTGCCGCTGACTGCGGCGGTGATGGAGATGATGCAGGCGCTGCGTGCCGACGGTCTGGGAACCGCCGACCATAGCGCTTTGGCATGCTATTACGAGAAGCTGGCGAAAGTGGAAGTCACTCGCTAAGGACGTTGTGCCCGGTGGCGCATTGCGTGCCGGGCTTACAGGGTAGGCCGGAGCAGTAAAACGCCCTCCGGCGTCGTGCGCTAATAGGCTCAGATATGAAAATCGTAATCGCCCCAGACTCTTATAAAGAAAGCCTTTCTGCCACCGAGGTAGCTCAGGCAATAGAAAAAGGATTTCGGGAAATCTTTCCGGAAGCGCAATTCGTGTCAGTGCCGGTCGCCGACGGTGGAGAAGGAACGGTTGAGGCGATGATAGCGGCCACCCAGGGGCGTTCGATGACGTCAACGGTCACCGGCCCGCTTGGCGAAGCTGTGGATGCACAGTGGGGGATCTCCGGCGACGGGAGCACCGCCTTTATTGAAATGGCGGCGGCAAGCGGCCTGGCGTTAGTGCCACCAGAACAGCGTAACCCGCTGATTACCACCTCTTACGGCACCGGGGAGCTGATTCTTCAGGCGCTGGAGAGTGGGGTGAAGAATATTATTATCGGTATTGGCGGCAGCGCGACCAACGACGGCGGTGCCGGTATGGTACAGGCGCTGGGCGCGAAGCTGTGCGATGCCGAGGGTAAGGAGATTGGCTTTGGCGGTGGCAGCCTGATGAGCCTCAATCACATTGATATTTCCGGCCTGGACGCTCGCCTGCAGCACTGCGCAATTCGCGTAGCCTGCGATGTGACGAACCCGCTGACGGGGCCGCAGGGTGCTTCCTGCATCTTTGGCCCGCAGAAAGGGGCGACCGAGGCGATGATCGTCGAACTGGATCGCAACCTGGCTCACTATGCGGAGGCGATTAAAACCTCGCTGCGCATTGATGTGAAAACGGTGCCGGGCTCTGGCGCCGCGGGCGGAATGGGAGCAGCGCTGATGGCGTTCCTGGGCGCAGAGCTGCGCAGCGGTATTGAGATTGTGACCCAGGCGCTGAACCTGGAAGAACATATCCACGACTGCACGCTGGTGGTTACCGGCGAAGGCCGTCTCGATAGCCAGAGCATTCACGGTAAGGTGCCGGTAGGCGTAGCCAGCGTGGCGAAGAAATACCATAAACCGGTTATCGGCATTGCCGGTAGCCTGACGCGCGATGTCGGCGTGGTGCATCAGTACGGCATTGATTCGGTATTCAGCGTGCTGAACCGCATTGGCTCGCTGGAAGAGGCTTTCCGCGATGCGGCGGAGAATATTTATCAGACCTCCCGGAACATCGCCGCTACCATTCAGGTGGGGATGCGGATCGAAGGGTGACATCAGCGCGCAAACCCTCTATACTGCGCGCCGAAGCTGACCAGACAGTCGCCGCTTCGTCGTCGTCCTCTTCGGGGGAGACGGGCGGAGGGGAGGAAAGTCCGGGCTCCATAGGGCAAGGTGCCAGGTAACGCCTGGGGGGTGTAACAGCCCACGACCAGTGCAACAGAGAGCAAACCGCCGATGGCCCGCGCAAGCGGGATCAGGTAAGGGTGAAAGGGTGCGGTAAGAGCGCACCGCGCGGCTGGTAACAGTCCGTGGCACGGTAAACTCCACCCGGAGCAAGGCCAAATAGGGGTTCATAAGGTACGGCCCGTACTGAACCCGGGTAGGCTGCTTGAGCCAGTGAGCGATTGCTGGCCTAGATGAATGACTGTCCACGACAGAACCCGGCTTATCGGTCAGCTTCAACTTCTTCTAAAACAATACGTTGGTGTGTCTCAGGCTTTCTAAGGCAAAACTGTGACACAGACTGTGATACAAACGAGACACACCAACGGCTGTTCCATCCCGAATATCCTAAAGCGTGGCAACCGCTACAGCCTTCATTTCAGATTACCTTCAGGCGGCTTCTTTCGCTTATCTCTGGGCTGCGATTCTGCCAGTAGAGCAAGGTTTAAATCTTCTCGTCTCGCTATGTTCATTTCTCTTGTAAAATCGTCCAAGATGGAGCCAGCCCAACTTTTGGACATAGTGCAGAAAATGAAGAAATTAGAACAAAAAGACATTGATGATTATTTACTCAGTGTTCAGGCCACCTTTTATGCTGCAGTAAAAAAAATCCCAGCAACTACTCGTAAGAGAATGCGTAACTCGATTTCATTGGTTCGTGAAAAAAGTAACATTATGCTCTTAGGAGACATACTTGGTGAGACTTTCACTAAAGATGGCCCAGCTTTGTCGGAAGACATTGTTATCGAACATCTTAGCAGGCAGTATGACATTACAGGCATGGCGGATGAGATTGATTATATAGCGGCAGAGTATGACCTCATGTGGAGAAATAGCTGTGATGCATATGCAGCTTTTCTTGATTCCCGACATTCCGAATATCGGCAGATCCTTAGCTCTTTGCGGCCAGAAAGTAATTATGTTTCCGAGCAAGCTAGTAAGTCGGAAGAATCACAGGCCTCTGCTTTGTCACTATCTGAGGCATGGAAGGGATTTGTAAAATTTAAGTCGGACTGGACTCCGAAGATCCGCCAAGAAAGTGAAAAATATTACGAAGTCATAGAGGCTGTTCTGGGGGCTGGTACTATCGTCAATAGTATTACCCGTCGTGATATCAAAAATTTACTCGAGATGGCAGCGGGTCTCCCTCAACAGAACAAAAAACCGTACAACAGGATGACTACTCAGGAGTGCCTCGATGCGGATGATATCCCTGAAGAAGATCTGGTGTCTTCGAGAACAGTTAACGGCTATTTAAAGCTGTGTCAGGGATTGTTTGCCTACTTGGTCAAAGAAGAAGATGTTCTTGAATCATCGCCTACGAATAATGTCAAGTTTGAGGCGAAAAGTCGCAGCTATGGCAACTATAGCCTTACAGAGATGCGAAAGCTGGTGGCGTATTTTAAAACGCTTGAAGATTGGAAAAAATGGGTGTTTTTACTGCTTGCATATACAGGGGCTCGTCGCTCTGAAATAGCAGCTTTGAAAGTTTCGGATATCCGTCTGGATGATGATAGCCAGCGGTACTACATTCTGATCCAAGACAGTAAGACTGAAGCAGGAATACGACAAATTCCTCTTTCACTTCGCTTGATAGAAATGAACTTTTTAAGTTACATCAAAGACAAGAATCCAGATGCAAGACTCTTCCCTCAAATAACTAATAAAACACAGTTGACACGAATTTTTCACAGCATACGTGAAACGCTGGATATTCATTACCTGGATGACTTTAAGCGTCGCCGTATCATTCACAGTTTACGCCATACTTTCATCACTGAAGCGGCGAAAACTAACAATCTACCAATTGTGCAACGGACGGTCGGACACGAACTATCTCGCATTGGTCAGACGCAAGTATATATACATGAATTTAACGTTTCTGCTTTGATTCCGGTTATCGACTGCATTGACTGGCTTAAGTGATAATGATTCTCAATTGTGCGGTTTTATGATAAAATGCCCTCTGTGATAAATCATTTTGCAGAGGGGAAATCTTGCATCTCAAATTCAATCTGCCAGCGTTTGCTCCACCGTCATTGAATGAGCGTAAACGCGCGGCAAGCACTCTGAAGTCAGCAGGATTAACACTGACCAGTTCACGTATCAATGTCCTCTACCACCTAACCCGAACCGTTATCCCAAGTACGGCTCTAGAACTTTCAAAACTCCTGAACGTGCCACTTTCAACAACACACCGCAATTTATCTGTACTATCTAAGGCTGGTTTAGCTGACTACATCATCGATCGTTCAGGCGTATCTCGCTGGTTCTTGGTCTCCGCTAACCACGTTAATTTTTGCCCATACTGTAATCAGGACTATACAAGCGCCAGCTAGGCCCTTGCGAAACATAAAATCCAGTGGTAATCTAATAAAAGTTTCTTGTTCAATACAGAAACGTTTCTGAGTAAAAAATCCTGTGATGCCTGTATTCCAACGCCAGAAGTGGTGTGGGTCTGCTGGGCTTTTTGCGTTTCTGTTTGCTACTGGTTTTTATTAATATCTGTATTAAGGATCTATATCTATCTGACATTCTAGAAGGAGGCGTATGCAGCAACCTGTTTTATCTTTACCTCAACCCATCAATTTACTGACATCTCACCGTGACAACGGTCATTACACTCTGATCCATTCTACAACGTATATCCATAAGGGTTTGGCTTACAAGCTTAATCATGATCCGTTAAATAATCGTAGTAGCCCGATACGAAAAGAAATTATCGACAGGTTCATCGAACAACTACACGCTATGTTGTCGTACTACGACGAACTGTTCGCTTTTCGTTTTGACTTATCTGTACCAGATGGAATGTCCGTTGCTGAAAGCAACAAATTAGTTAGTAATTTATTTACCCTCTTACGGGGGGAATTCACTGCAAAGGCATGGAATGGTCAGCCTATAAAACGCTTTGGATATGGTTGGAGTGGGGAAATTGAAACGGCTAAACAGCTTCATTATCATTGCTGGATTGCTCTACCATACTTTCAAGTAAGAACGGCAGGGTTTCGTGATAAAGGCATGGCGGGTAGAATCAGCCGTATATGGTCTGAACTGACTAATGGTGTTTCCCGTGCTCATGTAGCTAAAGGTAGTTACAGAATCAAAAGAGGTGATCACGGTTCGCTGGTGGACATGGTCGAAAGAATCTCATACATTGCAAAAAACCGTGGGAAGTATTCTACTGGCAAAGGGCAGCAAACCTTTTCAGCTTCAAGGGTAAGATTTAAGACGGCTATTACGCTGCATTAAAAACCCTTCACAGGAAGTCCTGTATTCACTTTTAAATCATTAGCAGTACCATCGCATTACCTACATCATAAAATCCTCACAGAGAGTCATACAGGCTATCTAACAGGGGGCTTTGTTCTCTATCTCGTTCAGATTTAATTTATTGGCTGTGATTCTCAGTTTTTCTTGAAAATCAACTAAGGGGCTACTGCTTTGAATGCGGTAGTCCTTTTTTGTTTTCCCAGATTTATTGTAGTAATCTCCAGACAAATGGTAAGAAAGTATAGCCATATGCATGTTTGCCCACTTTACACCAACGCATTACGATTCATGGCACGAGACGAAGAGAAATGTGCAGGGGCGTTATCACTGTTTGTGACATGGGCGACGTGTTTAAATTGGAAAAAATTAGACTTACATCACACAAAAGGCTCGATTATGGCATCATTGAGTAAGATCACTCCTTCTAGTCCACGGCTTGCTTCATTGTTATCTGATGTAGAGCGCGGAAATATAAAAATCCCAGTTTTTCAGCGTGAATATATTTGGACTGATGATCAAATTATCAGCCTTTTGGATTCTATATATAGAGGGTATCCAGTTGGTTCGCTCTTAATGTGGTCGACAAGAGAAGAGTTAAAACATGAGCGTAATGTTGGCGGTTTCTCTTTACCAAATACACCGGAAGACTACCCTGTAAATTATATATTGGATGGACAGCAAAGGCTTACAACGTTATATGGGGTATTTCATTCTGATGAAAATACTTCTGATGTGGAGCTTGCTGATAGGTTTAATATTTGTTTCTTACCCGACGAAGATGTTTTTGTTCATTATAGTGCTGCGAATGGTAAAAACAAAATACAGTTAAATAAAATATTAGATACAACTAAGCTCTTAGTCGAATTGCCAGCATTTAATGATGCACAGAAAAACAATATCGCAAAGTTAACTGAATCATTTAAAGATTATGAGTTTCCAGTAGTTACCATTCGAGAACGGAGCAATAAAGAAGTATGTAGTATATTCCAAAGAATAAACTCCTCGGGAACCCCGCTTAGTAATTTGGAATTGCTAACTGCATGGACTTGGTCTGATCAATTTGATTTAAGAAGAGAAATTGATTCGTTATTAGATAGCCTTAAAGACAAGGGCTATGAAGATATAGATCAGACCATGTTAATGAGAATGCTATCTTCATTAGTCTGCCACTCAATTGATTCAGATGATTTAGTAGATGTTGAACCAGATGCGTTGGTCAATGGGATGAGTGTTCTCAAAGGTGCAGTGACTTCAGCAGTTGACTTTTTGGAAGGGCAATTAAAGGTTAAGAATATAATATTTTTACCTTTTCCAATTATGATGATACCTATTGTCAACTTCTATGCTTTGATTCGTCGGCCGAACGCGAATCAGATAAAACAACTCAGAAAATGGTTTTGGCAATGCTCCTTGACCTTACGATATAAAGCAGGTACTAATCGTTTGGTTCTTGAGGATTTAGCTAAAATTAAAAGGGTTGCTGAAGGTGAAAATCCATTTGATGAAAACAACCCAGTTGTAAAATCTGATTTATTCAGTAGCTCTTGGCGAATTAATTCAACAGCAGCCAAAACAGCATTGTGCTTGATGGCTCAGTTAAGACCAAGATCCTTCTTGACTGGTTCGGAAGTGGACTTAGGTACAGTTTTATCAGCCTACAATGCAAGACAATTCCATCACATTTATCCTAAAGGATATCTGGCTTTAAGTAATGTGCAATTTCATGAAGCAAATATCATCTCCAACATATGCTTTCTTTCTGCTTCTGAGAATAATGCCATTAGTGATAAAGCCCCAAGTAACTACTTTAAAGATATTCCGGTTGAGCACAAGGAAGAAATTTTTACAGCAGCATTAATACCGGATGAAGCGAAAGATGGTACACTGCCGTTTAATGATTTTATTAGGCTTCGCAATGAAATGTTGCTTGAGAAAGCGCAACAATTGATTAATACAGGTTATCTGTAAAAAATGAAAGGTGGGTTAAGTTCAGCACAGATATATTTATTAACCCACCTATGTTTAGATATTCATAGAATGAGTACTGCCGCCACGGTTGGTGATGTTCGAAGTTTATACACAACTGTTCCAGTGCCGTTTTACTGTGGCAATCCCTAACCCTAAGGCAGCGGCGGCTTTAGCTTGGCTCAGACCATTAGATTTAGCCTCTTGTACACGCTTATACGTGTCTGTTGCCGCAGGACGGCCTAACGTCTTGCCTTCTTTCTTCGCTCTCTCAAGCCCTTCTTTAGTGCGCTCTGTAATACGGGATTTTTCAAACTCTGCAAACGCTGAAAACATTTGCAGCATCAACTTCCCTTCAGCACTGGCAAGATTGCTCGCAGGTAGGTCCATAGAAACAACATCAATTCCTTTGGTTACAAGCATCGAGATTGTTTGCTGCACATCGATGTTGTCACGTCCCAAACGATCCAACTTGAGCACAACTAACTTATCTCCGGCTTCCAGTTTATGGTTAACGAGGTCGGAGAAAGCCTTACGCTTCATCGCCTGCACTCCACCGGAGACAACTTCCGACACTACACGGTTATCTAGCACATCATAGCCAGCCTGACGAATCGCCATGATTTGGTTTTCGGTTGTCTGCTCGCTGGTGGACACACGGCAATATGCAAAAGTGCGGCTCATAACATCCTCTCAAGTGGTATCAATTAACGGTATCATAATTGATCGTTGGTATCTTAATGTCAACACTCTATATTGTTGATACCAGTTTTGATGGGGATAGATTGGTATCGTAAAACGTTCGATTGTTGATACCAGAAGCAAAGAGAGCCATCTACCTGCTCACCCTTTGATATTTGAAAATCATCAGTGAAGGGGCTCTGTTCTGTGGAGTAGACGCTTGATCGTGCTGTTCGTGTGTCGGTGATATTTTAATGCTGGCAGTGGCATAGAGGGGGATCTGTTTTAAACCATTGCGGCGACGGGGAAAGGATTAAGGGGATTGCTCCCCTGTGCCAGTCACTTATTCTAGCAAGCCACCTAACGGTGCTAACGTCACGTAGATATAATTATCGTCACGTTCTTCAATGGTGATTGGCATATCAACTCCGTTATTCAAAACAGCTTTCGCCCGGTAGTTTTTGTCTGAAACCTTCTTCATGTCTTCCACAACCAGACATTTCACATCACTCCCTTTGTCCTTGAATATCGATGTTGTAATTTCACACGCGCTCGTTTTCAGTGCTGAGTCGTTACTCATTGAAACGGCGATCAAAGTGCAACCTAGCGTTATCAATATGTACATGAAAAACAACATCCATCTTCTACCGAGCCTCACTCCAGCAGCTTTTGCCCGACCATAAACATAGATAGGCGGAAATATGATGATCCCCAAAGCAGAGGCCGCAAATTGTGGCTCAGATTCATTGGCAGACTTCACCATTTCTTTTTGATCGAAAACCATACAAACCAGCGCGACCACGTAAAAGACTACGCAAGCCACCTTATTATTCATGGTGAAAAAGTAAGCTACCGGGAACAGCAACGGGATAGCCATGTAGAGATAAAAGTACAAATCTTTATGTTTCATGCTGTTAGTTGTCAAAGTTGCGTCCTTGAATTTGGTGTAGTTGGAAGGTGCTGGGAATTATCCTAACCTTATTAATTAATAAATTCGATCTTATTGATAATTTTTATCGATCGATTGGGTTGTACTGAACACATTGGAATGTTCATATAAGCAACAAGCGGCGGCAACGGAGGAAAACAAGATGAAAGGTTATGTACTGATACTTTGCGGGCTTCTGGTGGCCTTTAGCGTCAGCGCTGGACGTATAACGATGAATGACCCGAAACAGACGACTACTGAAAACGGGCAAACCCTGTGCGTCTATTCCAACAGCATCTACACCTTTACCTACATCACAAGGGCGAAGCACTGCCCATATAGCAGGACCTTCGATACGGCTGACAGCGAGTAGGGGTTCAGGACTTTTGTTGAGATACAAAGTGAGATACAGTCTGCGACACAAGATACTCCAGCGCTGTAGATACCTGACGTATGGATGAACGAAGCCGCCTTATCGGTCAGTTTCACCTCTTAAAAAACCCCGCCTCGGCGGGGTTTTTGCTTTTCTGCTCGCAAGGAAGAACATACCATTTCAGTAGCGTTATATTCTGATTGTTTACCATATCCATACAAACAATGGAGTTATTCACTAAATTGATGCGGTGGTGTGATAGTCATCATTTTTTGCCATTCTTTCACTTCACATCTTATTAACACGGATCATTGCGCTATCTCACAAAACCCACCTGGCGTGCGCCATCGTAGAAATCGGCACTTTCTTAAAATTCCTTACAAAACAATTTGTTATGATTATTCATCCAAAGACGAAAACAATCTGAATCTCTCTTTTTTCAGTTAAAGAGAAATGCATTGGTTAATTTTGCGCTAATCATAGGAATATTTTCTATTTTCGGCGTTTTCTTGCGCAAAGAGTTGCAAGTTTTTTCTCCTGAAGCCGCGCTATCATTTTCTCACTCTAAAAAAGGCAGTGAATAAGCCTGTAATATCCGCACTACCCGGAACATCAAACTGCATTAAAACAATAATCCCCTACATACTAAGAGTGAGAATTTGTTATGGAAACAATCTCAGTTGCAACCGCGCCGACGTCGTCAGCGGCCGTGCGAGCGGGCATGTCAGAAAGTGAATGGCAGGAGGCAATAAAATTCGACAGTACCGATGTTGGCTGGGTCATTATGAGCATCGGGATGGCGATCGGGGCAGGGATCGTGTTCCTGCCGGTTCAGGTTGGCCTGATGGGGCTGTGGGTTTTCCTGCTCTCCTCTATCGTTGGCTACCCGGCGATGTACCTGTTCCAGAGGCTGTTTATCAATACCCTCGCCGAATCACCGGAGTGTAAAGACTACCCAAGCGTTATCAGCGGCTACCTCGGCAAAAACTGGGGGATCTTGCTCGGCGCGCTCTACTTCATCATGTTGGTTATCTGGATGTTCGTTTACTCCACGGCGATCACCAACGACAGCGCCTCCTACCTGCATACCTTCGGCGTAACCGACGGACTGCTCTCCGAAAACCCATTTTATGGGCTGGTGCTGATCTGCGTGCTGGTGGCGATATCGTCGCGTGGGGAGAAATTGCTGTTTAAAGTCTCCAGCTTTATGGTGCTGACCAAACTGTTGGTGGTGGCGGCGCTGGGTGTATCGATGGTCGGCATGTGGCATCTGTACAACGCCGGCACCCTGCCGCCGATGGGGCTGCTGATTAAAAACGCCATTATCACGCTGCCGTTTACCCTGACCTCTATCCTGTTTATTCAAACCCTGAGCCCAATGGTCATCTCTTATCGCTCAAAGGAGAAATCCCGCGAAGTAGCGCGTCATAAAGCGCTGCGGGCGATGAACATTGCCTTTGGCATTCTGTTCGTGGTGGTCTTCTTCTACGCCGTCTCCTTCACGCTGGCAATGGGCCACGACGAAGCGGTGAAGGCTTACGAGCAGAACATCTCGGCGCTGGCAATTGCCGCCCAGTTTATTAACGGCAGCGCGGGCGCATGGGTCACCGTGGTGAGTGTGATCCTCAACATCTTTGCCGTGATGACCGCCTTCTTTGGGGTTTACCTGGGCTTTCGCGAAGCCACGCAGGGGATCGTTATCAACCTGCTGCGCCGCAAAATGCCGGAGGACAAAATCAATCAGAAGCTGGTGCAGCGCGGGATCATGATCTTCGCCATCCTGCTGGCCTGGAGCGCAATCGTGCTCAATGCGCCGGTGCTGAGCTTCACCTCTATCTGTAGCCCTATTTTCGGCATGGTCGGCTGTCTTATCCCAGCCTGGCTGGTCTACAAGGTGCCGGCGCTGCACAAATACAAAGGCGTCTCGCTGGTGATTATCATCATTACCGGCCTGCTGCTCTGCGTCTCGCCGTTCCTGGCCTTCTCCTGATTTACGCGTGGTAATGAATATGGTTGATGTATCAATGAATCCGCTCTGGGACAACATGATTCAGGCGGTAAAACAGAACGTGAAGCCCGCGATGGGCTGCACTGAACCGGTTTCGCTGGCGCTGGCGAGTGCGATTGCGGCATCGTATCTGGCGGGCAGGGTCAGCCATATCGTGGCTAAAGTGTCGCCGAACCTGATGAAAAACGGCATGGGCGTTACCGTGCCGGGAACGGGGATGGTGGGGCTGCCGATTGCCGCCGCGCTCGGTGCGCTTGGCGGCGACGCGCAGGCCGGGCTTGAGGTGCTGAAGGGCGCTTCGGTCGAGGACATTACGGCGGCCAAGGTTCTGCTGGCCAGCGGTAAGGTGTCGGTGACGATGGAAGAGCCGTGCGATGAAGTGCTCTATGCCAGCGCCACGGTCTATACCCTCAATGAATCGGCGACGGTAACCATTGCCGGTGGCCATACGCGAGTGATTCGCGTGGTCAAAAACGGCGTGACGCTGCTGGATGCTAGCAATTGTGACGGCGCAGAAGAAGAGCAGACAACATCCCTTGAGAACGTCACGCTGGAGCAGGTTGTTGAGTTTGCCGAGCAGGTGCCGTTTGAGAAGATAAGCTTTATCCTCGATGCCGCCCTGCTGAACAGCGCGCTCTCCCATGAAGGGCTGCGCGCGCCGTACGGCCTGCATATTGGCGCAACGCTGCAACGTCAGCGTGAGCGCGGGCTGCTGGCAAAAGATCTGCTCACCGACATTATGATCCGCACCTCGGCGGCGTCGGATGCGCGTATGGGCGGCGCTTGCCTGCCTGCAATGAGCAATTCCGGCTCGGGCAATCAGGGTATTGCCGCCACCATGCCGGTTGTAGTGGTGGCGGAGCATCTGGGCTGCTCGCAGGAGAAAATGGCCCGCGGGCTGATTCTTTCGCACCTGACGGCTATTTACATCCATCATCAGTTGCCGATGCTGTCGGCGCTCTGTGCGGCCACCACGGCCTCAATGGGGGCGGCGGCCGGTATCTGCTGGCTTATCGACGGCAGATACCGCAGTATCTCGATGGCTATCAGCAGCATGATTGGCGACGTCAGCGGTATTATCTGCGATGGTGCGTCTAACAGCTGCGCGATGAAGGTATCAACCAGCGTGTCGTCGGCGTGGAAAGCGGTGCTGATGGCGTTGGATGAAACGGCG
This sequence comes from Kluyvera sp. 142486, assembly GCF_046569695.1. NCBI lineage: Bacteria > Pseudomonadati > Pseudomonadota > Gammaproteobacteria > Enterobacterales > Enterobacteriaceae > Kluyvera > Kluyvera sp. 142486. Next base: position 67,306 of record NZ_JBKHUI010000006.1, on the reverse strand, counting down.
GTAACCGGGAACGAGGGGATTGTGGCGAACGATGTAGAGCAGTCGATTAGCAACCTTTGCTCGTTGGCCTGCCACTCCATGCAGCAGACGGACAAACAGGTGATTCAGATTATGGCGAGCAAGCTTGGCTAAAAAATAGGGAACGTAGGCCGGATAAGGCGTTCACGCCGTCATCCGGCAATCTGCGCAGGTTTTGCCGGATGGCGCGTTGCTGATCCGGCCTGCAATAAAAAAAGCCCCGGAGTCTGGCCGGGGCATCTTCTCAGGCGGCGTGTTCTTCTGCCTGATGACGTTCTGCTTCACACACAATCGCTTCCAGCTCGTTTAGCATCTCTTCAAAACCAAACGCTTTCGGTGTGTTGACCGGCTGTGGTGCTTTAACGACGACGGCCTTGTGCTGCTTTTTGTTGTTTCGCTTACTCATTTTGTCTTCGGTGTCCCTGAAAATCGTTACACCGGTAAATCTATCAGCAAAGCGCGCAGCGGGGTATCAGCCACCAGTGTGATATTGCTCTCATCGCGGATAAATGCGCCATCGCCGCAGGTCAGCGACTGCTTTTCTGCCTCGTGAGCCAACGCGTGAACCGTGCCATGAATCGACTGCAGATAGGCACGTGGCCCGTGCAGTTGCAGGCTGACCTGTTCGCCTTTGGCAAGCTCGATATGGTGCAGCCATACCTGCTGGCGCAGCTGAAGACTATGCTGGCTGCCGTCCGGTGAGGCTAACAGTTGGTGATCGGTCTCTTTCAGTTTGATCTTCTGCACACGCGAGTTTTCGCGTTCTGGGCAGGCGTCGAGCCAGATTTGCATCCGGGTTAACGGCTTGTCTTTACTCAGATTATGCTCGCTGTAGCTCACGCCTTGCTGAGTGGCGATCAGCAGCGCTTCACCGGCTTTGGCGTGAATATGGTGGCCTTCGCTATCGCGGTACTCCGCTTCACCTTCCAGAATCAGATTCAGAATATCGACTTTTGGATAGGTACGTGGCTGGAAAGAGGCACCCGGTGCCAGCACTTCCTGATTCAACACGCGCAGTGAGGCGTAGCCCAAGAGCTTCGGATCAAAGTAGTGCCCAAAAGAGAAGGTGTAGCGAGCCTGCAGCCAACCGAAGTCTGCCTGTCCGCACTGTTTCGCTGTTCTTGTGGTAATCATCTTCTTGACCCTCCTTTACACTAAATCAATGGTAAAGGTATGGACGCTGCATTGTTAGCCAGATATTCTGCCCGGTATGTTCAAATTTACTGAATGAGCGCGCTATGGCCAAAGAGAGAGCACTGACGCTAGAAGCACTACGAGTAATGGACGCGATTGATAGACGCGGAAGCTTTGCCGCCGCGGCTGATGAGCTTGGACGCGTGCCTTCGGCATTAAGCTACACCATGCAAAAGCTGGAAGAAGAGCTGGACGTGGTGCTGTTTGACCGCTCGGGTCATCGAACAAAATTCACTAACGTAGGGCGCATGCTGCTGGAACGCGGTCGCGTGCTGCTGGAAGCCGCCGATAAGCTGACCACTGATGCCGAAGCGCTGGCTCGCGGCTGGGAAACCCACCTCACCATCGTAGCAGAAGCGTTGATCCCAACTTCCGCGCTGTTCCCGCTGGTGGAAAAGCTGGCGACCAAATCCAATACCCAACTGTCGATTATTACCGAAGTGCTGGCAGGGGCCTGGGAGCGCCTGGAGCAGGGGCGGGCGGATATCGTGATTGCGCCGGATATGCATTTCCGCTCATCGACGGAGATTAACTCCCGCAAGCTCTATTCGGTGATGAACGTTTATGTTGCCGCGCCGGATCATCCGATTCATCAGGAAGCCGAGCCGTTGTCGGAAGTGACGCGCGTGAAGTATCGCGGCGTAGCGATTGCCGACACCGCCCGCGAACGTCCGGTGCTGACGGTACAGCTGCTGGATAAGCAGCCGCGTTTAACGGTGACGTCGATGGAAGAGAAGCGTCAGGCGCTGTTAGCTGGCCTGGGCGTGGCGACCATGCCGTATCCGATGGTCGAAGAGGATATTGCGCAGGGACGTTTGCGCGTGGTGAGCCCGGAATACACCAGCGAGATTGATATCATCATGGCCTGGCGTCGCGACAGTATGGGCGAAGCGAAGTCCTGGTGTCTGCGTGAGATTCAAAAGCTGTTAACCGCGAAGTAGAGTTGTAGGCCGGATAAGGCGTTTACGCCGCCATCCGGCAATCAGCGCTGAATGCCTGATGGCGCTGCGCTTATCAGGCCTACAAGACTTATCAGGCCTACATATCAGGAAAGACGCTTCGGATCCGGCCCGAAACGGTTGTCGCCAGGCGTTCCTTTCTGGCAGTTAAAGATGATTATCACAATCCAGCCTATCACCGGAATGATCAGCAGCAGCAGCCACCACGCCGAGCGATCGGTGTCGTGCAGTCGGCGGAACTGCACTGCCCACCACGGAATAAACACCAGAATGCCGTAAATAGTGGTGAGGATCCCTTCGCCGCCCGCGCGCTGCCAGCCCAGCATCTTGTCTACCACCCCCAGCACGAACGTCAAAATGACGTTCACCAGAATGAACATCCAGTACTCTTTGCGACGGGCGCGGCCGCCAAACCCAATGTAATTACGTAGAACGTTGAGATACCAATCCATTTTTATGCCTCAGTTGATCATTAATCACTTGTTTTTAAAGCGATCAAGCTAAGGATAGTCGTGAATGAAAAGGTGGTAAATATTGATCGTGTGAATTAATAGGGCATCGAGAACCGATGCCCGGTGTGCTTAGCGGAAACGCTCGTCGCGGCCGTGCGGCTCTTCCAGATCCTGCCATGGCCCGATGGAGATAATCCCGGTCGGGTTGATCGTTTTGTGGCTACGGAAGTAGTGGTTGCGGATATGGTCGAAGTCGACGGTTTCAGCGATACCCGGCATCTGGTAGATATCACGCAGGAAGCCGTGCAGGTTCAGATAGTCGCTGATGCGATGCTTATCGCACTTAAAGTGGGTCACGTAGACCGGATCGAAGCGGATAAGCGTCGTCCACAGGCGAATATCGGCTTCGGTAAGCTGATTACCGGTCAGATAGCGATGCTGGCCGAGGATCTTCTCCAGACGATCCAGCGAGCTAAAGACTTTTTCGACGGCATCATCATAGGCCGCCTGGCTGGTGGCGAAACCGGCTTTGTAGACCCCGTTGTTCACGGTGTCGTAGATCCAACTATTCAGCTCGTCAATCTGCTCACGTAGCGCGACCGGATAGTAATCACCCGCTTTGGCGCCCAGCGCATCAAAGGCGGTATTGAACATGCGAATGATCTCCGCAGATTCGTTGCTGACGATGGTCTGGTTCTTTTTATCCCACAGCACCGGCACGGTGACGCGCCCGGAGTAGCTGGAATCGGCATGCTGGTAGAGCTGATAAAGGAACTGATGCTGATAAAGCGTATCGCCAGTGGCGGCCGGGAAATCGGCATCGAAGGTCCAGCCATTTTCCAGCATCAGCGGGTTGACGACGGAAACCGAGATAAACGGCTCCAGCCCTTTGAGCTTACGCAGGATCAGCGTGCGATGCGCCCACGGACAGGCAAGGGAGACGTACAGGTGATAGCGATCCTTCTCGGCGGCAAAACCACCGTTGCCGGTCGGGCCCGGCTCGCCGTCGGCGGTCAGCCAGTTGCGAAAGGCGGAAACCGAACGCTGGAAACGTCCACCGGTGGATTTGGTGTCATACCAGACGTCCTGCCAGACGCCATCGATCAATTGTCCCATGATGTTCTCCTCCAGATAGCAAAAGCGAGGAGATATCTCCTCGCTTTTTTATTCATTCAGTATAGTGCGCTTACCACTTTTTATTCAGCACGCGGTCGATGCTGAATGCGCCTGGACCGGTGATACCCAGCAGCAGGTAGCCGCCAGCGATGGTCAGGTTTTTCATAAACATCAGCGAGTTCATGCCTTCAGCAAAGTTGCTGTGGAAGATGAAGGCGGTCAGCAGGGTGAAGCCTGCAGTGAACAGCGCGGTGGTACGAGTCAGGAAACCGAACAGAATCGCCAGACCGCCGCCAAACTCAAGCAGAATGGTCAGTGGCAGCAGGAAACCTGGGACACCCATTGCTTCCATATACTGCTGCGTACCCGCATACCCGGTGATTTTGCCCCAGCCTGCGGTGATAAACAGAATCGGCATCAGAATACGTGCGACCAGGAAACCAATATCTTCTAATTTTTTCATCTTTCTCTCCAGAGAACCTTGCGGGCAGTTAAACCGTTTTATTGAGCGTTTACACGTTGATAGCGCGTAGCGGCTGTCGATGGAGAGAAATATAACTGTGGTGTATAACAATTGTTAGCAAGGAAAACTGTTGAAGTTCTTCAAAGAATCTGAGCAATGAGGTATGGCAGTGGAAAAGAAGAAGGGCCAAGGCTAAACGGAACGACGCAGGATATTCCTGACCATGCGCCAGGTGCTCCAGATGCCCAGCCCACGACGGCCCCAGCGCACCAGAAAACGCGGATGGCGTAGAGAGACCACAGCCATCGCGCTGCTGGCGACCATTACCCATGAGCGCAGGCTCACAAGTCGGCCCCAGCCGCGATCGTAAGGTTGCGTGGCTTCAAGCCAATCGCGACGGCTGGCGATGAGATCCAGCCGTTGTTGTTGAATTTCCCGCAGCAAATAGGCTTTGCGTTCCTCTCGCTCCTGACGTGGATTCATGGTTTATCATCCTCCAGCAGGGCGCGATCGTTAGCCAGCTCGTGGCGAGTGTGGCGAAGCAGCGTGGAACGACGAGCTTTGCGCAGGGTCCATATTCCGCCAATCAGCGCAAGCAGCAGCAGCGTAGCCGTGGTGGCGATCATCACGATAAGACGATACTGCGGATCGACTGCCCAAATTATCAGCACCAGCAGGCTCATCAGGCCGAAAGCGGTAAACAGCAGGGTAAGCCCGGCCATTAACAGGATCTGGATGAGGTTGGCTTTCTCCTCTTCCAGCTCAACGACCGCTAAGCGCAGCCGCGTTTCGACCATCTGGACCACGAGGGTCACTATGCGCTGGCCGATGCCGAGAATGTTCTTTCCCGGCCCCGGCGCGTGTTGAGATTGACTCATGCTTAGCGACGCGTCAGCAGGACGCCCAGCACCAGCCCGACAGCTGCACCAATACCGACGCCGGTCCATGGGTTTTCACGCACGTAGCCGTCGGCTTTCGCCGCCGCTTCACGCGTTTGCTTCGTCAGCACTTCACCCGCTTCGCCCAAGCGGTCACGGCTCTCTTTGAGCGCGCTCTCTGCTTTACTGCGCAGCTTGCTCATCTCCTCTTTGGATTTGTCGGTGGAAGCATTCAGGACTTCTTCCAGGGTATCGGACAGGGCCTTCAGCTCTGCGCGTAACTGATCTGATGTCGAATCTTTAGCCATCGTATCTCTCCTTTAAGGATTTCCACTCAATATGCGCGGGATTCCAGCGCGTTAAGTTCTTTTTTGGCTTCCTGCAGCTTATGCTCGCGTTTCGCCACTTTATCCGCATCGCCTTTCTGCTCTGCTTCCTTCAGATCCTGCTCGCGCTCGCGAACTTCATCCTTCTGTTCCGCAATTTTTTCCTGATGATCGGCGCGAAGCTTGCTGTCAGTACAGTGTGCCTGGACTTCGCTCAGTGCCTTTTTCAGGCCGTCGATACGGTGCTGATTGTTATGCTTTTCGGCATAGCCAATCTCACGCTGAATGTCCTGCTCTTTTTCCTGACACAGTGATGTTGCTGCTGCGCTCGCACTAAGAGACGCGAGGGCAAGAGCAAGAACGATGCGGTATTTCATGTATGAACCTTCCATTGTGCGTAGTACATGTGCATGTACTTTTTCCGGTATGTGGGCAGCGCCGCTGCGTCACCCACAATACTAAGCATAGTAAGTAAAATACAAAATCACCAAAGCGGGTGAAAGTATTCGGAATCCTGGAAGTGGCTAACCAAATCGATGCGAGGTATCACGAAGAAGGGACAGCCAGCTTGCCGGGTTGTTATCTTCATCCTGCAGCGCAATGACGTAGACGTGCGGCAGGGTATTATCCAGCACGCGCTTCGCTGCGGCGCTCTGTTCGCTGGATTCAAAGGTAATCAATAAAGCATCATCTTTCGGCGTGATGCTCTTAAAGCGAATGCCGTTAGCATCCAGATGATGAGAAATGGAGAAGCCGTCGGGCATGCTGGCCTGATTCATCGGGCGAATGGCCAGCGTAGACTCTTCGCGCTGAAGTGCGGCCCATAGCCAAAGCATGAGACATAGCGCCAGCATCATGCCCAGGCTAATGGCAAATCGACGTAGCAGAATGCGGTTTGCTACCATCTTAGCCCCGATTACCGTATTTCTTTTTCCACACCACGGCCAGTGAACCGATCAGGCCGACGACCAGCAGCACCACCGGTAGCAGCATCAGGCACGACATTAGCGCGTCTTCGTATTTCTGGAATACCGGGGTTTTACCCAGCAGATAGCCAAGAGTGGTCAGAATCAGTACCCACAGCAGGCCGCTCATCCAGTTGAAGAACTGGAAACGCGCGTTGTTCAGACCTGAGATCCCGGCAATGGTGGGCAGCAGGGTACGAACGAACGCGATAAAGCGGCCAATCAACAGTGCGGAAAGCCCATGTTTATGGAACAGATGGTGCGCGCGCTGGTGATAGTGGGCGGGAAGGTGTGAAAGCCAGTTCTGGACGATACGGGTATTGCCCAGCCACTTGCCCTGAATATAGCTAAGCCAGCAGCCGAGGCTGGCGGCGACGGTCAGCAAAAGAACCGTTTGTGGAAAGCCCATTGCGCCTTTAGCAATCAGTACGCCGACCAGCACCAGCAGGCTATCGCCCGGTAAAAACGCGGCCGGCAGCAAACCGTTCTCAAGGAACAGAATCATAAATAAGACAAAATAGAGCATGCCGATCATGGACGGATTAGCGAGAGTTTCGAAATCCTGGCTCCACAAGGCATTTAAGAGTTGGGTTAGTAGTTCCATTCACGATTCCTGGTACATCGATTAACGTAATGCCTGAACGCGCTGCGACGGTCTTTGCTTGTTTCTATTTTAATAGCATCGCGGTAAATACGCGCTGAACAGTCCTTGTTTTGGCAAAATAATCTACTGCTGAACAACAAAAAGGCAAAATGCATGCAATTGTAACAAATGCGCGGTTTTCCGTCATAGAAATTGCAATTTGTTGCAGAGTGATTTTGCGGTTTCGGGCGGGGAGTGGCTAGGGGATTTACAAAGGCTTACCCACGCGAAAAGCCAGGTAAGCCATGATAAGTGACAAGGGCGCTTATTTGCCGCCGATAGCGACCGTATCGAGGTGAACTACCGGGTTTTCCGCAAACAGATAGCGGTCGGCGTTGAACTCAAAATCATCGCTGGTTTCGTTGAACAGCATCAGTTTGGTGTTCTCCAGATGCTGCCACATGGCAATTTTTGCCGCGTGCGGATCTTTGCGAATCAGCGCTTTCAGGATCTGATCGTGATCGTCACACCAGTTATCTACGGTACGAGCGTCGATATGGTCGTGGAGTTTTTTCCAGTATGGGTTGTGCACGCGCTGGGTCCACATTTTTTCGACGATGGCCGCAAGCGCGGTGTTTTGTGTCGCCAGAGCAACCTGCACGTGGAACTGGAGATCCCACTGGGAGTCGCGGAAACACTGCTCTTTGCGTGCATTTTCCTGGATCTCCATCAGCTTCATGATGTCCTGCTTGGTGACCTGGGTGGCAGCGAACTCTGCGATGTTGCTCTCAATCAGCTGACGTGCCTGCAGCAGCTCAAACGGGCCGTAGTTGGCAAACTCCAGCGTTTCGTCCGGCATCTGGTGGTATTTCGGCTGATTGGAAATGACGTGAATGCCGGAGCCTTTTCGTACTTCAACATACCCTTCCACCTCCAGCATGATGATGGCTTCGCGAACCACGGTACGGCTGACGCTTTTTTCATCGGCAATAAAGCGCTCCGCAGGCAGTTTATCGCCCACAAGGTAGACGCCTTGCTCAATGCGTTCTTTTAGTTCAGCGGCTAATTGCTGATACAAGCGACGTGCGTCGGCGATTTCCATATGCTCTCCAGGCAGGGTACGGCAGATTAAATTTGTTATACCACTTTTACGAGCAGCTAACCACATTATGACATGAAAAAAGCCGCCTGGAACAAGGCGGCTTTTGGGAAAACAGACATCCGTTACAGATTAGTTTTGCGTGGCCTGCTGCGTCGGGCTATTCGCGCCGGATTGACCGTCGTCTGCCTGCTTATTCTGCAGCACGGTCCAGATAACCACTGCGCCTAACAGGTCGAAGATAGCCAGGACTGCAAACAGCGGGCTGAAGCCGATGGTGTCTGCCAGCGCACCGACGACCAGAGCAAACATGGTGCTCGCCATCCACGCCGCCATCCCGGTCAGACCGTTCGCGGTTGCTACTTCGTTACGACCGAAGACGTCAGAAGAAAGCGTAATCAGCGCGCCGGACAGGGACTGGTGAGCAAAGCCACCGAGGCACAGCAGAGCGATTGCAATGTATGGGCTGGTGAACAGACCGATCATCCCTGGGCCAATCATCAGCAGGGCACCCATGGTGACAACCATTTTACGAGACACAATCAGGTTCACACCAAACCAGCGCTGGAACAGCGGCGGCAGGTAACCACCCAGTACGCAGCCTACGTCAGCGAACAGCATTGGCATCCACGCAAACATCGCGATTTCTTTCAGGTCGAAGCCGTAGACTTTGAACATGAACAGTGGGATCCAGGCGTTGAAGGTACCCCAGGCTGGCTCAGCCAGGAAACGCGGCAGGGCGATACCCCAGAAGCGACGGGTCTGAATGATCTGCCATGGCGACATTTTCTTCGCGTTGTTGGTCTGGTGCTGTGCTTCCTGACCACCAATGATGTAATCACGTTCTTCGTCAGTTAATTTCTTCTGATCGCGTGGGTGTTTGTAGAAGATGAGCCAGGACATTGCCCAGATGAAGCTCAGCGCACCGGAGATAATGAACGCCATCTGCCAGCTGTGCATCACGATAGCCCAGACCACCAGCGGTGGAGCAATCATGCCGCCGATAGACGAACCGACGTTAAAGTAACCTACCGCGATAGAACGCTCTTTCGCCGGGAACCACTCGGAGCTGGCTTTCAGACCCGCAGGGATCATTGCCGCTTCAGCCGCACCGACCGCACCACGTGCGATGGCCAGGCCGCCCCAGCTGCCTGCTAGCGCAGTCGCGCCGCAGAAAACAGCCCAGGCAATGGCGAAGAAGGCGTAGCCGATTTTGGTACCCAGAATGTCCAGAACGTAGCCGGCAACCGGCTGCATCACGGTGTAAGCTGCAGAGTAAGCAGCGATGATGTAAGAGTATTGCTGTGTGGAAATGTGCAGCTCAGCCATCAGAGTCGGCGCAGCTGCCGCCACGGTATTACGTGTCAGGTAGCCCAGCACGGTGCCCATCGTCACCAGTGCGATCATGTACCAACGTAACCCTTTAATTTTACGCATGTAAACCTCATCGTGTTGTTATAACTGCGAGTCCTGCAGCCATCCTCCCGTGTTGCCGGAAGATGTCATTCTCGAAGGGGCTTACCGGAGTTAACTTCCCGGTACGGCCCGAACTTGCCAGTAAGTACGCGTGCTGAATTCGGTATCCGTACCGCTCAATCAGGTGTCTGTATCGACCACGGCTACTACATTCCGTCGTTCAATGTGTTTCGACGGGGTGCAAGATAACTTGTCATACAACTTTAAAAGGTGAATACCGTCACAAAAGAGGTATTTTCCGTACGGTTTAAGGGGTAGATAGGGCAGGCCAGGCGCGGCGCGGGTTGCAGGGGCGTTTCGTCATTTTTTCTGTCATTTTTTGTCAGGGTTTATTGATCTAACTCACGAAAAAATCTTCGGTTGAACGAAATTGGTGTGATAACTTTGACAGCATTACAGATAAACATCTGACCCACTCGTTGAGAGGAAGACGATAATGACCCCGTTCATGACTGAAGATTTTCTGTTAGACACCGAATTTGCTCGCCGTTTGTACCACGACTACGCAAAAGATCAGCCGATTTTCGACTATCACTGCCACCTGCCACCACAGCAGGTTGCGGAAGACTATCGTTTTAAAAACCTGTATGACATCTGGCTGAAAGGCGACCACTACAAGTGGCGCGCAATGCGTACCAACGGCGTAGCGGAACGCCTGTGTACCGGCGATGCGTCTGACCGCGAGAAGTTTGACGCGTGGGCAGCCACCGTGCCGCACACCATCGGTAACCCGTTATACCACTGGACTCACCTCGAACTGCGTCGCCCATTCGGCATCACCGGTAAACTGCTGTCGCCGTCTACCGCTGGCGAAATCTGGGATGAGTGCAACGAGCTGCTGGCTCAGGACAAATTCTCCGCGCGCGGCATCATGAAGCAGATGAACGTGAAAATGGTCGGCACCACCGATGACCCGATCGATTCTCTGGAACATCATGCGGCCGTCGCGAAAGACGGTTCCTTTGACGTGAAAGTGCTGCCGAGCTGGCGCCCGGATAAAGCGTTCAACATTGAACTGGCAACCTTCAACGACTACATGGCAAAACTGGGTGAAGTGTCTGACACCGACATCCGTCGCTTTGCTGACCTGCAGACTGCGCTGACTAAGCGTCTGGATCACTTCGCCGCTCACGGCTGTAAAGTGTCCGATCACGCGCTGGACGTTGTGCTGTTCGCGGAATCTAACGAAGCGGAACTGGATAGCATCCTGGCACGTCGCCTGGCCGGTGAAACCCTGAGCGAGCACGAAGTCGCCCAGTTCAAAACCGCCGTTCTGGTCTTCCTGGGTGCGGAATACGCTCGTCGCGAATGGGTACAGCAGTACCACATCGGCGCGCTGCGTAATAACAACCTGCGCCAGTTCAAACTGCTGGGTGCGGACGTCGGCTTCGACTCCATCAACGACCGCCCAATGGCGGAAGAGCTGTCTAAACTGCTGAGCAAGCAGAACGAACAGAACCTGCTGCCAAAAACCATTCTGTACTGCCTGAACCCACGCGATAACGAAGTGCTGGGCACCATGATCGGTAACTTCCAGGGTGAAGGTATGCCGGGCAAGATGCAGTTCGGTTCCGGCTGGTGGTTCAACGATCAGAAAGACGGTATGGAACGCCAGATGACTCAGCTGGCACAGCTGGGCCTGCTGAGCCGCTTCGTGGGTATGTTGACCGATAGCCGTAGCTTCCTGTCTTACACCCGTCACGAATACTTCCGTCGTATTCTGTGCCAGATGATCGGCCGCTGGGTTGCCGCGGGCGAAGCGCCTGCCGACATCCAACTGCTGGGTGAGATGGTGAAAAACATTTGCTTTAACAATGCGCGTGATTACTTCGCCATTGAACTGAACTAAGGTCTGGGGTTGGTATGCAATACATCAAGATCCATGCGCTGGATAACGTCGCAGTCGCGCTCGCTGATTTGGCCGAAGGAACCGACGTCACCGTTGATGGGCAGGTGATTACCCTGCGTCAGGCGGTAACACGTGGCCACAAGTTCGCCTTAAGCAACATTGCGAAGGGTGAAAACGTCATTAAATACGGTTTACCTATTGGTCATACGCTGGTGGATGTGGCAGCGGGCGAGCATATTCATGCTCATAACACGCGCACCAATCTCAGCGATCTGGACACGTATAGCTACCAACCTGATTTCCAGGCAGAGGTTGCCCAGCCCGTCGATCGTGACGTGCAGATCTACCGCCGTGCGAACGGTGACGTGGGCGTGCGTAACGAACTCTGGATCCTGCCGACCGTTGGCTGCGTTAACGCCATGGCTCGCCAGATGCAGAACCGTTTCCTGAAAGAGACCAACGATGCCGAAGGTATCGATGGCGTTCACCTCTTCAGCCACACCTACGGTTGCTCACAGCTCGGTGACGATCACATCAACACTCGCACCATGCTGCAAAACATGGTGCGTCACCCGAATGCGGGCGCGGTGCTGGTGGTTGGTCTGGGTTGTGAAAACAACCAGGTCGATGCGTTCCGTGAAACCCTTGGCGAGTTCGATCCTGAACGCGTACACTTTATGGTCTGCCAACACCAGGAAGACGAAGTGGAAGCCGGGATCGAACATCTCCATCAGCTGTACAGCGTGATGCGCAATGACAAACGCGAGCCGGGTAAACTGAGCGAGCTGAAGTTTGGTCTGGAGTGCGGCGGGTCTGACGGCCTGTCCGGCATTACCGCCAACCCGATGCTGGGTCGTTTCTCCGACTACGTGATTGCCAACGGCGGCACCACCGTGCTGACCGAAGTGCCGGAAATGTTCGGTGCTGAGCAGCTGCTGATGAGCCACTGTCGTGACGAAGAGACCTTCGGCAAGCTGGTGACCATGGTCAATGACTTTAAGCAGTACTTCATTGCCCATGACCAGCCTATCTACGAGAATCCATCGCCGGGTAACAAAGCGGGCGGTATTACGACGCTGGAAGACAAATCACTGGGCTGCACGCAGAAAGCGGGCTCCAGCAAAGTGGTTGACGTGCTGCGCTACGGCGAACGCCTGAAAACACACGGTCTGAACCTGCTCAGCGCACCGGGTAACGATGCGGTGGCGACCAGTGCCCTGGCGGGCGCGGGCTGTCATATGGTGCTGTTCAGTACCGGTCGCGGTACCCCTTACGGTGGTTTTGTGCCGACGGTGAAAATTGCCACCAACAGCGAACTGGCTGCGAAGAAGAAACACTGGATCGACTTCAATGCTGGCCAACTGATTCACGGTAAAGCGATGCCTCAGCTGTTGGAAGAGTTTGTCGACGTTATCGTCGACTTCGCCAACGGTAAGCAGACCTGCAACGAGCGCAATGATTTCCGCGAACTGGCTATCTTTAAGAGCGGCGTCACGTTGTAATAAAAATGTGATCTGATACGATAAAACGGCGTTTCATTGTGTGAAACGCCGTTTTTTTATGCTGTTTAACAAGGACCTCTCATGACGGCGTATTGGCTGGCCCAGGGCGTTGGCGTTCTGGCATTTATTATCGGTATCACCACCTTCATCAACCGTGATGAACGGCGCTTTAAGTTCCAGCTCTCCCTTTACAGCGCCACCATTGGCGTGCACTTCTTCCTGATGGGGGCCATTCCCGCCGGGATGAGCGCTGAGCTGAACGTTATCCGAACCATTATTTCGGTCTACACGCGCCGGATCTGGGTGATGTTCGTCTTTATTGCGCTGACGCTGATTCTTGGGCTTGGTAAATTGCACCATGCTATGGAACTGTTGCCGATCGCCGGCACGGTGGCCAGTACCTGGGCGTTATTCCGCTGTAAAGGGCTGACGGTACGCTGCGTGATGTGGTGTTCCACGCTTTGCTGGGTGATTCATAACTTCTGGCTTGGCTCGATAGGCGGCACGATGATTGAGGGCAGCTTCCTGGTGATGAACGGCCTGAACATCATTCGCTTCTGGCGGATGCAGCGTAAGGGGATTGACCCGTTTAAGGTCGAGAAGAAGGTACAGGAAGAGAACCCCTCCGCCTGATGGCGAAGGGGTAAGAGTATTAGCTACGCAGGGCGTTCTTCGCCAGACGCTCGTCTTCCGCCTGGCAGGCTGCTGCGGTGAACAGCACATCGGTTGACGAGTTGAGCGCCGTTTCGCAGGAGTCCTGCAGCACGCCGATAATAAAGCCGACCGCCACTACCTGCATGGCAATATCGTTCGGAATGCCGAACATATTACAGGCCAGCGGGATCAGCAGCAGAGAACCGCCCGCCACCCCGGATGCCCCACAGGCACACAGCGAAGCCACCACGCTCAACAGCAGTGCGGTAGGTAAATCTACCGGGATCCCCAGCGTATGGACCGCCGCCAGCGTTAATACCGTAATGGTGATTGCTGCCCCGGCCATGTTGATTGTTGCGCCCAGCGGGATGGAGACGGAGTAGGTGTCCCGATCCAGATTGAGTTTTTCACACAGCGCCATATTCACCGGAATATTGGCGGCAGAGCTGCGGGTAAAGAAGGCATACACGCCGCTTTCGCGCAGACAGGCCATGACCAGCGGATACGGGTTGCGGCGAATCTTCCAGAAGACCAGCAGCGGGTTAATCACCAGCGCGACCAGCAGCATACAGCCGATCAGTACCAGCAGCAGCTGCGCATAGCCCCACAGGGTTTCAAAGCCGGTTGTGGCAAGCGTGGAGGAGACTAAACCGAAGATCCCGAGCGGCGCAAAACGAATCACCACTTTGACGATAAAGGTCACCGCATGGGAAATATCGTTGATCAGATTTTTGGTGGTGTCGTTACCGTGGCGTAGCGCAAAACCTAAACCGACGGCCCATACCAGAATGCCGATATAGTTGGCATTCATCAGTGCGGTGATTGGGTTTGATACCATGCTCATCAGCAGACCGTGCAGCACTTCCACGATGCCCGATGGCGGCGCAATATCTTCCGCAGCGGCGCTGAGGTGCAGCGTAGAAGGGAAGAGGAAGCTAAAGAGTACCGCAGTCAGCGCAGCGGCAAAAGTGCCGAGCAGATACAGAAATAGAATCGGACGGATATTGGTTTTTTGCCCCTGCTGGTGATTGGCGATTGAGGCCATGACCAGCATTAATACCAGCACCGGTGCAACGGCTTTCAGCGCGCCGACGAACAGCGTGCCCAACAGGCCAGCGGCGATGGCGGCCGGTTTGGAAACGACGGCCAGCAGAATCCCCAGGATCAGCCCAACCAGAATCTGTTTAACCAGACTGCCGCTGGTTATAAAACGTAAAAAGCCGGGTGATGCGGATGGTTTTGTCATCAATGCATTCCTTAAGTGATGTGTGTTGTCTTTCCAGCGACGTATTATTTGTTACGTTTATGTCTGGATGTAAAAAAGTGTTTGCCGGATCGAGTATAAGGAAAGTCGTGGTTTGGGGAAGTACAAAATGCTGGAATTTACGCCGCACATCATATTTTTTAACTAATAATTTACAATGTGTGACGCAGATTGAAGTATGAATGTAGCCCAGGCGAGGCGTTCACGCCGACCCCGGGGAGGCTCGGTGCCACACCCGGCGTCGCTTTGCTCGGCCGGGCTACGGGTTACATCTTCTGCTTTTTCATATCGTTACGGTGGTTAACCCAAGCGTTGAGGATCAGGGTGAATGCCAGGATCCCGCCGACCACGCCCAGCGATACCGAGATCGGGATATGGTAGAAATCGACGATCAGCATCTTGATACCGATAAACACCAGGATTACCGACAGCCCGTACTTCAGCATCGAGAAGCGCTCAGCCACGCCCGCCAGCAGGAAGTACATCGCACGAAGGCCGAGGATCGCGAACAGGTTAGAAGTCAGCACGATAAACGGATCGGTGGTGACCGCAAAGATAGCCGGGATGCTATCAACCGCGAAGATAACGTCGCTCAACTCCACCAGAATCAACACCAGCAGCAGCGGTGTCGCAAACAGTACGCCGTTCTTACGGGTAAAGAAGTGCTCGTTCTCGATTTTATCGGTCATCCGCAGATGCCCGCGCAGCCAGCGCACCAGCGGTTTATCGCCAATGCCGCCTTCATCTTCCTTCGCCAGCGCCATCTTAATCCCGGTGAACAGCAGGAACG
This sequence comes from Kluyvera sp. 142486, assembly GCF_046569695.1. Classification (NCBI taxonomy): domain Bacteria; kingdom Pseudomonadati; phylum Pseudomonadota; class Gammaproteobacteria; order Enterobacterales; family Enterobacteriaceae; genus Kluyvera; species Kluyvera sp. 142486. The sequence continues at coordinate 51,718 of NZ_JBKHUI010000006.1, read as the reverse complement.
CCCCGAAGAGATACAGCAGCCATTCGAACTGGGAGATAAGCCAGCTTCCCGCGAAGATCATGATAGTACGCAGCACGATCGCGCCCAGTACGCCGTAAACCAGCACACGGCGCTGCAGCGCTGCAGGCACGGAGAAGTAGCTAAACAGCATCAGCCAGACGAAGACGTTGTCCACCGCCAGCGATTTTTCGATCAGGTAACCGGTGAGGAAGGCCAGCGCCTGCGGGTCAGCCACCGCACGGCCCTGAGTTTCCGCCAGATACCACCAGAACGCGGCGTTAAACAGTAATGAGAGGGTGACCCACACCAGCGACCAGGCTGCTGCCTGCTTCATGGACATGGTGTGCGCGCCGCGACGACCCTGCAGGAACAGGTCGATAGCGAGCATAATCACCACAACGACAGCGAACCCGCCCCACAGCAACGGTGTGCCGACTGTATTCATAGAATTTTCCTTACGCATAAAAAAAACGGCTAACGTCAGAAGACGATAGCCGCTGCTTTTTTATGCATAGACCTCGCCTTCCGGCAAGGTCTCACTTACAACTAAAAACGAATGCGGTGGCGCATTCGTTTTCCGTTGCTCGGCGACCGGATACGGTTTTGCACGTATCGTAATGACGATCCACCGACAAGGAAGTTACTCCCCTTTGCACGTAACAAAATATGACAGACCATTGATTTCGTCAATGGTCCGTAACATGTGCTTTACGTTGTTTTACGCGGCAGGGACATCCGCCGGGAAAACAACGCCGGTCTGGCGACGAATTTCCGTCTGAACCTTCGCGGTGATACGGCTCACTTCAAGAGCAGGGTGGTCCACTTCGTTGTTTTCGACCAGGCGCGCAAACTCCTCGGCTTCATACAGCATAGTATTAATATGCTGAGGCTGGCTGAGATCCTGCGCTTTGCTGCCGCGCGGGATAAAGCAGACCTTCTGGCACTCCGAGATCTTCTCGATAACCAGCGCGCCCGCTTCGCCCTGAATCTCACTCGGCAGGGTAGAGTCGCTGACCTTAGAGTGCTGCAACGTCACGCTGAAATCGCCGTAGTCGAGCACCGCGATACCGTGCGCATCGACGCCGCTATCCAGCAGGCTGGCAGACGCCTGTACCTGCTTTGGCTCGCCCCACAGGGCTACCGCGGAGGCCAGGCAGTAGAAACCGATATCCATAATCGAGCCGTTGGAGAAGGCTGGATTAAAGGTATTCGGGTTTTCGCCGTCGAGGTAGCGCTGGTAGCGTGAGGAGTACTGGCAGTAGTTGATAAACGCCTTACGAACCGGGCCAACTTTCTCCAGCGACTGCTGTAAAATCTGGAAGTTAGGCAGGCTGGCAGTTTTGAACGCTTCGAACAGCACCACCTGATTTTCCCGCGCAAGGGCGATAGCCTGCTCGACTTCATGCAGGTTGGAGGCCAGCGGCTTCTCGCAAATCACATGCTTTTTATGCTGTAAAAACAGCTTTGTCTGCGGGAAGTGGAGCGAGTTCGGGCTGGCGATATAAACCGCGTCAATCTCTTCGCTTTGCGCCATGGCGTCCAGCGACGTAAACAGATGTTCGACGGGATAATCGTTGGCGAAGGTCTGTGCCTGCTCAAGGCTGCGGGAATAGACGGCGGTCAACTTGTACTTGCCGGTTTCATGTGCGGCATCGACAAACTGGCGGGTGATCCAGTTTGTCCCAATTACTGCGAAACGTATCATAAACGCCTTCTGGCTCCATAAAGGGATTCTTTCGTCAATGTAACACGCCTTTATGACATTGCCAGTGGGCGACTACGCAGATTCCTTTAACGAAAGATGCGTCAGCCACAAACGTGTATCAAACTCCAGCTGGTGGTACTGCGGCTCCATATGGCAGCACAGCTGATAGAACGCTTTGTCGTGCTCTTTTTCTTTCAGATGCGCCAGTTCGTGCACCACGATCATCTTCAAAAAAGCCTCCGGGGCGTTGCGAAATACGGTCGCCACGCGGATTTCGGCTTTTGCCTTTAGCTTACCGCCCTGCACGCGTGATACCGCCGTATGCAGCCCGAGCGCGTTCTTCAGCACGTGGATCTTATTGTCGTACATGACTTTATTGATCGGCGGCGCGTTACGCAGGAACTGGCTTTTCAGATCCTGGGTGTACTGCCAGAGGGCTTTATCGGTGGCGAAATCGTGGGTACCCGGATAGCGTTTTTCCAGCACCGCCCCCAGACGCTGTTCCGCAATCAGCGTTCTCACTTGAGAAAGTAAATGTTCCGGGTAGCCCTGGAGGTAAGTTAGTTGGTTCATCTTTGCCCATGCCAATCATAAAAAGTGTATACTCACGCACCCTTTTCAGGGATACGCCGAAATTTTACCATTCAGGAGGGCCGATGAGCCACACAGACAACGGTTTCCGTTCACTGACACTTAAACGTTTCCCGGAGACGGACGACGTTAACCCACTGCTGGCGTGGGAAGCAGCCGATGAATATCTGCTGCAACAGCTGGACGATACTGAGATTCGCGGCCCGGTGCTTATCCTGAATGATACCTTCGGCGCGCTGGCCTGTGCGCTGGCGGAGCATACGCCGTACAGCATCGGCGACTCTTACTTAAGCGAGCTGGCAACACGTGAAAACCTGCGCCACAACGACATTGCCGAGTCGAGCGTGAAGTTCCTCGACAGCACCGCGGAATACCCGCAGGCGCCGGGTGTCGTACTGATTAAGCTGCCGAAAACCATGGCATTGCTGGAACAGCAACTGCGTGCATTGCGTGAAGTGTTAACGCCAGAAACACGCATTCTCGCCGGTGCGAAAGCGCGTGACATCCATACCTCTACGCTTGAGCTGTTTGAAAAAGTGCTGGGCCCAACCACCACCACGCTGGCGTGGAAAAAGGCACGCCTGATCAACGGCACCTTTACCAAGCCGGCGCTGGCTGAAACCGCCCAGACCCTGAGCTGGAAGCTGGAAGGCACTGACTGGACTATCCACAACCACGCGAACGTTTTCTCCCGTACCGGGCTGGATATCGGCGCGCGCTTCTTTATGGAGCATCTGCCGGAAAACCTGGAAGGTGAGATTGTCGATCTCGGCTGTGGCAATGGCGTGCTGGGTATGACGCTGCTGGCGAAAAACCCGGAAGCTAGCGTGGTGTTCGTTGATGAATCACCGATGGCGGTCGCTTCCAGCCGTTTGAACGTGGAAACCAACCTGCCGGACGCGCTGGATCGCAGCGAGTTTATGATCAACAACGCGCTCTCCGGCGTAGAGCCGTTCCGCTTCAACGCGGTGTTCTGCAACCCGCCGTTCCACCAGAAGCATGCGCTGACCGATAATATCGCGTGGGAGATGTTCCACCACGCCCGCCGTTGCCTGAAAATTAACGGCGAGCTGTATATCGTGGCGAACCGTCACCTGGACTACTTCCACAAGCTGAAGAAGATTTTTGGTAACTGCGAAACCATCGCCACCAACAACAAGTTTGTGATCCTCAAAGCGGTGAAGTTGGGTCGTCGTCGTTAATTAACGTCGCACGGTTTCACATTGCCGGATGGCGGCGTAACCGCCTTATCCGGCCTACAAAAGGCATTTTGTACGCCCCTGTAGGCCTGATAAGCGCAGCGCCATCAGGCAAGGTGGAGCAGAGTGCTGGATGGCGCGTAACAGCCTATATCCCTAGCGCCAGCTTTGTCCCCTGCGCGATCGCCCGTCGGGCATCCAGCTCACTTGCCACATCACAGCCACCGATAAGATGCACCGTCTTGCCCGCCGCCAGCAGCGGCTCGTGCAACGTACGGTTTGGCTCCTGACCGGCACAGATAATCACGTTATCGACCGCCAACAGCTGCGCTTCGCCGCCTATCTCAACGTGCAGACCTTCATCGTCTATTTTCTGATAGCTGACCGCCGGGATCATCTTCACGCCGCGTGAAAGCAGGGTGGTGCGGTGGATCCAGCCGGTGGTTTTACCCAACCCTTCGCCCGGCTTGCTGGCTTTACGCTGCAGCATCACAATCTGCCGCGGACTACGGGCCAGATGTGGCCCTTCCGGGCGCAGGCCGCCCGCCTGCTGTAGGCTGGTATCAATGCCCCATTCTACGCAAAACTCAGCAATATTCTGGCTGGTGGGCTCGCCCGGCTGGCTTAAGTACATCGCCGTATCAAAACCGATGCCGCCACAGCCGATGATCGCCACCCGCTGCCCAACCTGTGCTTTATCACGCAGCACGTCCAGATAGGTCAGCACTTTCGGGTGATCGATGCCATCGATCGGCGGGGTACGCGGTGCGATCCCGGTCGATAGGATCACTTCATCAAAGCTGAGGAGATCGTCGGCACTGACGCGCTGGTTGAGCTTCAGCGTCACCCCGGTGACGTCGATCATCCGGCGGTAGTAGCGCAGCGTTTCGTAAAACTCTTCTTTGCCGGGGATCTGTTTGGCGATATTAAATTGCCCGCCGATCTCCGCGCTGGCGTCGAACAGCGTCACCTGATGGCCGCGCGCAGCGGCGTTGATCGCAAACGCCAGCCCCGCCGGGCCTGCACCGACGACCGCCAGATTTTTACGCGTCACGGCCGGGAGGATCGGCATTTTGGTTTCGTGGCAGGCGCGCGGGTTGACCAGGCATGAGGTCACCTTGCCGACAAAGATCTGATCCAGGCAGGCCTGGTTACAGCCGATACAGGTGTTGATCTCATCGCTGCGCCCCGATTGAGCTTTTGACAGCAGTTCGGCATCCGCAAGGAACGGGCGCGCCATCGACACCATATCGGCATCGCCGCGGGCCAGAATATCGTCCGCCACCTGCGGATCGTTAATGCGGTTAGTGGTGACCAGCGGAATCGTCACCCGCCCTTTTAATTTACGCGTCACCCAGCTAAATGCGCCGCGCGGCACTGGTGTGGCGATGGTCGGGATCCGCGCTTCGTGCCAGCCGATCCCGGTGTTGATGATCGTCGCCCCCGCGGCTTCGACAGCCTGAGCAAGGCGTACGGTTTCATCAAAGGTACCGCCGTTGTCCACCAGGTCGAGCATCGACAGGCGGTAGATAATTATAAAGTCTTTCCCGACGCGCTGGCGCACGGCGCGCACCACTTCTACCGCAAAGCGCATGCGGTTGTCGTAGCTGCCACCCCACTGATCGTCGCGCTGGTTGGTGCGTGCGGCGAGAAATTCGTTAATCAGATAGCCTTCCGAGCCCATCACCTCCACACCGTCATAGCCCGCTTCCCGCGCCAGTTGGGCGCAGCGGGCAAAGTCATCGATCAGCCCCAGAATGCCTTCGTGGGTGAGTTCGCGCGGCGTAAAGCGGTTGATCGGCGCCTGAAGCGGGGAAGGGGCAACCAGATTTAGCTGGTAGCTGTAGCGCCCGGTATGCAGGATCTGTAGCGCAATTTTGCCGCCTTCCTGATGGACGGCGTCGGTAATGGTGCGGTGGTGCGGTAATTGGCTCACATCGTTCAGCATCGCGCCGCCCGCCATCCCTACGCCGGTAGCATCCGGAGCGATACCGCCGCTGACGATCAGCGCCACCCCGTGACGCGCGCGTTCCGCGTAGAACGCCGCCAGACGTTCGGCACCGTCGGGATACTCTTCCAGCCCGGTATGCATAGAGCCCATTAGCACACGGTTTTTCAGCTGGGTAAAACCGAGATCGAGCGGGGCGAACAGCGACGGATAGCTCATAAGGATGTCCAGTATGTGAAATTATTGTTATGTGGTCGGATGAGTTACTAATTTAGCCGTCGGCGGGAAAAAGGGAAAAGGGGAATGCGATGATTGTGATGGGATTCAAAGAACGCCCCCCCACCAAAGGGTAGGGGGCGTGAATTTACTGCTCGGTGGCAACCTGATTCTGGCTGACGCGCAGGGCTGCCAGCGCTTTACGCGCGGCTCTAAGCACCTGGTCGCACTGTTCCATCGTTAAGGTTAACGGCGGCTCGATGCGGATGGTCCTGGCGTTGTTGAGCGTTCCGGCAACCAGCACGCGCTGGCGGAACATCTCGCTGGCAAAGTTATAGCCGATTTCGTTATCGACAAACTCAATGGCCATCAGCATGCCTCTGCCGCGCGCTTCACGGATCAGATCCGGGTATTCGCGCGCCATGCTGCGGAAACCGTCCAGCAGAATATCGCCTTTCTGCTCCGCCTGAGCGGGCAGGTTTTCGGTCAGCAGCACGTTGATGGTCGCCAGCGCGGCCGCACAGGCCAGCGGGTTACCGCCAAAGGTGGTGGTGTGCAGGAACGGGTTGTCAAACAGCACCGAGAACACCTCTTCGGTAGCGATGGTCGCGCCAATCGGCATCACGCCGCCGCCGAGCGCCTTCGCCAGGCACAGAATGTCCGGCTGAACGTTCTCATGCTCGCAGGCAAACATCTTACCGGTGCGCCCCATGCCGGTTTGCACTTCGTCGAAGATAAGCAGTGCGCCAAACTCATCGCACAGCTTACGCACGGCGGGCAGGTAGCCTTGCGGTGGCAGAATGACGCCACCTTCACCCTGGATGGGCTCAAGGATCACCGCCGCCACGTCATCGCCGGTTTTCTGGCATTCGCTGAGCATCGTGCGCATGGCGTCGAGGTTACCGAACGGCACGTGGCGGAAGCCCGGCAGCAGCGGCATAAACGGCTTGCGGAACGTTGACTTGGCGGTGGCTGACAGCGCCCCGAGCGATTTCCCGTGGAACGCGCCGCTGGTGGCGATAAAGGTGAACTTGCCGCGTGGCGACTGGTAGGCTTTCGCCAGCTTCAGCGCTGCCTCTACCGACTCGGTGCCGCTGTTGCTAAAGAAGCTGTACTTCAATTTGCCCGGCGCCAGCGCCGCCAGCGTTTTGGCGAGCATCGCTCGTAGCGGGTCGAGGAGTTCCTGGCTGTGAAGCGGTTGTTTCGCGAGCTGATTCTGTACGGCGGAAACCACCACTGGATTACGGTGCCCCACGTTGAAAATACCAAAACCGCCCAGGCAATCGAGAAACTCCTGACCCTGGGTGTCGACAAGCGTATTTAACCCTCCCGCCTGCCACTCTACGGCTCCGTAATCCCCACCGGCAGTTACAGATTTTCGGTACTCTAAAAACCCCGGATTCACATGTTCTTTAAAGTATTCCCTGACCTCCTGGTTAAGAGCTTTCATCTCCTCATGGTCAAGCGTTCGCTTTTCAATGAGATTCAGTGCGTGTGCGCTGCAGGCCAGAGCCGATGCGCTGGAAGGTAACCTGTTCAAAATAAGCTCCTGGGGATCACGTATCACACGATACTGATTTAAGTATTGCAGGGATTACGCCATCTCAGCGTTGGCGCTGAAAATCGGGATAAACGCCAGGGGAAATCGCGTTTGTACAATATTTAATCGTCCAGCGAAGCGAGGGAGTGTGAAAGCGGTCACGCGGAGGTGCGTTGTGGCTGGGCGTATTGCCCTACAAAAGGGCAGGTTTTGCGCCACGGATGAGCAGCAAAGAATGACGTGAGAAAAGTAGGGCTTTTGTCGATTTTGCGATCTAACGCAAAATTAACAATTAAGGTTAATTTAATATCCTCCGATATAACAATTGTAATACATTTCTCTTTGCACCTGAAAAGGATGTTCGTATGTCTACCCTGCCCGACCAAAACTCGTCCGAATCGCTTCTGGACGACCACACCACTTTGATGTCCACCACCGATCTCAACAGCTATATCACCCACGTTAACGATGCCTTTATAAAGGTGAGCGGCTATAGCCGCCACGAGATGCTCAGCCAGCCGCACAACATGGTGCGCCATCCCGATATGCCAAAAGCCGCCTTTGCCGATATGTGGCGTACCCTGAAGCAGGGCGAGCCGTGGAGCGGTATCGTCAAAAATCGCCCGAAACACGGCGGCCATTACTGGGTGCGGGCGAACGCCATCCCCCAGGTGCGTAATGGCAAAACGATTGGCTATATGTCGATTCGTACCAAAGCCAGTGAGGAAGAGATTGCGGCGGTGGAGCCGCTGTATCAGGCGCTACGCGAAGAACGCAGCAATAAGCGCCTCCATAAAGGCCGCGTTATCAGCAAACGCTGGTGGGGCAAACTGTCAGCTATCCCGCTGCGCTGGCGGGTCAGAAGCATTATGCTGGGGTTCTACCTGCTGCTTGCGGCGAGCCTGCTGGCCCTGAGCGCGCCGATTCTGGCGGTGCTGGCGTCGGCGATGATCCTTTTACTGACCACGCTGGTACTGGAGTGGCAGATTGTTCGTCCGGTAGAAAATGTGGCGCGACAGGCGCTCAGCGTGGCAACCGGTGAGCGTAACAGCGTCGATCCGCTGCCGCGCAGCGATGAGCTGGGCCTAACGTTACGCGCGGTCGGCCAGCTCGGGTTGATGTGCCGCTGGTTGATTAACGATGTCTCGACGCAGGTGAACAGCGTGAGCGACGGTAGCGATGTGCTGGCCCGCGGCAATGAAGATCTGAATCAGCGTACTCAGGAAACGGTGGTCAACGTGCAGCAGACCGTGGCGACGATGAGCCAGATGGCGGCGTCGGTGCAGAATAATTCTCAGACGGCAGCCGAGGCCGATAAGCTCTCGCTGGCGGCTAGCGGCGCGGCGGCACAGGGCGGCCAGGCGATGCACCGGGTGGTGCAGACCATGGAAGATATTGCTGACAGCACGCAGCGCATTGGCTCTATCACCACTTTGATTAACGATATCGCATTCCAGACCAATATTCTGGCGCTGAACGCCGCTGTTGAAGCGGCGCGCGCGGGCGAGCAGGGGAGAGGGTTTGCCGTGGTCGCCGGGGAAGTTCGCCATCTGGCGAGCCGTAGCGCGACGGCGGCAAACGAAATTCGTCAGCTGATTGAGGCCAGCGCCAGCAAGGTGCAGTCGGGCTCCGAGCAGGTTCACGCGGCCGGGCGCACGATGGATGACATTGTCTCGCAGGTGCAGAATGTCACCCAACTGATTGCGCAGATTAGTCAATCTACGTCTGAACAGGCCACGGGGCTGTCTGATTTAACGCGTGCCGTGGCGAAGCTGGATGAGATAACCCAGAAAAACGCCGGACTGGTGGCGGAAAGCGCCAACGTGTCGGCGATGGTAAAACACCGCGCCAGCCGTTTACAGGATGCGGTCACCGTCCTGCATTAATCCAGCTGCGAGATCTCCAGCGCCGCGCGGTCGATAATGCCAATCACCTGCTTCAGCTGCGCGTCGCCGATCTCGCCCTGATTCACCTTCAGGTCGAGCACGGCCTTAAAGTTATCCAGCGCCCGCTTCATTTGCGGGTTTTTGCGCAGTTCATGCCCGACCATCCTGGACTTCAGACGCGCTTGAATATGTTCCAGTGGTTCTTGATTTTCTTCCAGCGTCTGGATGCCTTCTGCGGTAATGGCGATTTTTTTACGCCCGCCGTCCTCTTCATGCACCGTAATCAGCCCCTGGTCCTGGAGCAGGTCGAGCGTCGGGTAGATAACGCCAGGACTTGGGCTGTAGTTGCCCTGGGTCAGCGCCTCAATGGCTTTAATCAGTTCATAGCCGTGGCTGGCGTTATCCTTCAGGATGCTGAGGACCACCAGGCGCAGCTCGCCGTGGCCGAAGAAGCGCTGGCGACGTCCGCCACCGCCGCCGTGGCCTTCACCACGCCCGCCACGATGTTCACACTCATCGCGTTCGCCGCGATGTCCGCGACCACCACGGCCACGATGTTCAGAATCAGAGAAAGGTCTCATGATGTTTATCCTTATGTTTTTTAGATATATCTAACTTATATCTAAAACTATATATTTAGCAATATCGAAAATGAAATATATTTTAAATTATTGATTTATAATGGGTATAGTATTGATGTTGGATTTTTTGTGCGCAGCTTTTCATATATCTTAAAAATAGCTTGCTTTCTGCTTAGTTGGCAATCATTATCATTTGCAAATGATTTAGATATATCTATTTGTGAGAGAGACGCCGAATGAAAGAGAACAAGTATCCACAGCGCGTGCGCAATGAACTCCGTTTCCGTGAACTGACCGTCCTGCGCGTGGAGCGTATTGGCGATGCTTTCCAGCGCGTGGTGCTGGGCGGCGAGGCGCTGGAAGGTTTTAGTTCGCGCGGCTTTGACGATCACACCAAGCTGTTTTTCCCGCAGGCTGGCTGCACTCTGATTCCACCGACGGTGACCGATGAAGGGATTGTGTGGGCAGACGGTGTACGCCCGCAGGCTCGTGACTACACCCCGCTTTACAACGCCGAGCGCCATGAGCTGGCCTACGATTTCTTTATCCACGATGGCGGCGTTGCCAGCCAGTGGGCAATGGAAGCAAAAGCAGGTGATACGTTGCTTATCGGCGGCCCGCGCGGCTCGCTGGTGGTGCCGGAAGATTATGCCTGGCAGCTATATGTTTGCGATGAAACCGGTATGCCGGCGCTGCGTCGCCGTCTTGAAGCGCTGCAGACGTTGGCGCAGCGTCCGCAGGTGACGGCGCTGGTGATGGTCAAAGAGGACCTGGACAAAGCCTATCTGGCCGGGTTTGACGGCTTTAATATCGAGTGGATCGCTGGCTACGATGCTGCCACCGTCGCCGCGCGCCTGGCACAACTCACGGTGCCGGCGTCGGATTACTTTATCTGGCTGACCGGCGAAGGAAAGGTGGTAAAAAACCTGACCGACGGTTTTGTGACCGACGCGATTGACCCGCAGCTAGTGCGTTCAAGCGCCTATTGGCACGCGAAATAACAGCATTCCGGTTGCGCTATACGATGATGTGATAGCGCAGCCTCCTTCCTGCCATCTCTCTCCGCATGATTTATCCAGATCTTCCATCATCATTATGATGAACATCCTATTTTCCACACTTTTTATGCGATTATTTTGCCCCTTTTTTAACGCTGTATTTGACGATTGTTTAATATCTAATTAATTGTTTTTAATGGACTATTGATACATAAAGACATGGTTATGTGATGTCAATCACTACATTCGGTTTTCCAATACAAAATCTGTAAAACTAGAACTTTGTCGACTTTTCGTCTAAAAATACCGGGTCCAGGGCTAGACACGACCATGCAATGGTTATCAAATGGTTAAAAAATACCGTGCCAGATGTTTTTCATCGGCAAAATTAGAAAATGGTTAGCCCGCATACACGACTTACCTGCGTTACGACGCACCTTCTCTGGAGAAACTATGCATTCCTCTGTTAATAAAAACGAAAGCCGGACCTTTTTCGGTCATCCGTACCCGTTGGGTTCGCTGTTCTTTACCGAAATGTGGGAGCGATTCTCGTTTTACGGTATCCGCCCGTTACTGATTCTGTTTATGGCGGCAACCGTCTATGACGGCGGCATGGGCCTGGCGCGTGAAAATGCCTCGGCCATCGTGGGTATCTTCGCGGGGACCATGTACCTGGCGGCGCTGCCGGGCGGTTGGTTGGCCGATAACTGGCTTGGCCAGCAAAAGGCGGTGTGGTACGGCTCCATCCTGATTGCGCTCGGCCACCTGTCGATCGCGCTGTCGGCCTTTATGGGCGATAACCTGTTCTTTATCGGCCTGATGTTTATCGTACTGGGCTCCGGTCTGTTCAAGACCTGTATCTCGGTGATGGTCGGTACGCTGTATAAAAAGGGCGATGCCCGTCGTGACGGCGGCTTCTCGCTGTTTTATATGGGCATCAACATGGGGTCATTTATCGCCCCGCTGATTTCCGGCTGGCTGATTAAATCTCATGGCTGGCACTGGGGCTTTGGCATCGGCGGTATCGGGATGCTGGTGGCGCTGGTTATCTTCCGCGTGTTCGCCGTACCGGCGATGAAGCGCTACGACAGCGAAGTGGGCCTCGACTCGACCTGGAACAGCCCTGTTGCGAAGAAAAACGGCGTCGGCGCATGGCTGCTGGCGCTAGCAGTGGGCGTGGCGGTGATTATCACCCTGATTGCCCAGGGCATCATTGTGATTAACCCGGTGGCCGTTGCCAGCGTGCTGGTATACGTGATTGCGGCTTCCGTTGCACTGTACTTCATCTACCTGTTTGTCTTCGCGGGCCTGAGCCGTAAAGAGCGCGCGCGCCTGCTGGTGTGCTTTATTCTGCTGGTCTCCGCCGCGTTTTTCTGGTCCGCTTTCGAGCAGAAGCCAACGTCGTTCAACCTGTTTGCCAACGACTACACCAACCGCATGATCGGTGATTTTGAGATCCCGGCGGTGTGGTTCCAGTCTATTAACGCCCTGTTTATCATCCTGCTGGCACCGGTCTTTAGCTGGGCCTGGCCTGCGCTGGCGCGTAAAAACGTCCGTCCGGGCAGTATCACCAAGTTCGTTATCGGTATTCTGTGTGCGGCGGCAGGCTTTGGCCTGATGATGCTGGCGGCGCAGAACGTGCTGAGCAACGGCGGTGCTGGCGTGTCGCCGATGTGGCTGGTGGGCAGCATCCTGATGCTGACGCTTGGCGAACTGTGCCTGAGCCCGATTGGTCTGGCGACCATGACGCTGCTGGCGCCGGAGAGAATGCGCGGCCAGATGATGGGTCTGTGGTTCTGCGCCAGTGCGCTGGGTAACCTGGCCGCAGGGCTGATTGGCGGCCACGTGAAGGCCGACCAGCTGGATATGCTGCCGGACCTGTTCGCGCGTTGCTCCATCGCGCTGCTGATCTGTGCGGCGGTGCTGTGCGTGCTGATTGTGCCGGTTCGCCGGATGCTAGAAAACGCCAAATCTAGCCCGGAGCAAAAGCCGGTTAGCAACGCGTAAAAGCGCCGGGTGGCGGCTACGCCTTACCCGGCCTACAGAACCTCTTGTAGGCCTGATAAGCGAAGCGCCATCAGGCAACGCTCTGAGCCGGTACACTCTGTACCGGCTTTTTTTTTGCGCAGCGCGCACCGTTTCTTGCGCAAAACAGCCATAAAACGTGATTTTTGATCGAGAATAAGTGCAATAACGTGAGCGGTTCCTTTGAAATTGCGGCGGATTCCGGTCCATAGTATAGACTTGATTACTACGTGGTTAATTTTAAGGACAAGCATATGCCAGCAGTCATTGATAAAGCGTTGGATTTTATTGGTGGTATGAACACGTCTGAGCCAGTACCACAGTCCATGGATGAAAGTACGGCAAAGGGAATTCTGAAATATTTGAAAGAATTAGGTATGCCGGTGAGCGCTGCCGATGTGGCTGAACGCGGCCATCAGGAAGGCTGGAGTGACGGCTTTACGGACAAAGTCGCAGGATGGGCCGGCAAGGTCGAGTCCGGTGAGCATATGGTGATTAAGAACCCTGAATTCTTCTCTTCCTACATGCGCGAAGAGCTCCGCTCACTGGTGTGAGTTAATCCCGCTTAAACCCTGATAATCCATCCCGGATGCTTTCACTTTCTACGTGAAAGCATCTTTTATTATTTTTTATCCTCCATCCCCCCATCTTGCGATATTCGTCTTTCTTCTGCTGCGCTTCTGGTATTACAAGTGGTGAAATTAAGAACACCTGGCGAATTTATTTTAATCATTTTGGAGTGTTTTATTTGTTAGCAGAGGTTTTATTACCGCGCTATTTATTTCGCTGGTTATTGCTATCATATTTTTCCTATCAGGAAATTTAACCTGCCGTCTCTCTATTATTTCATCTCATCATTTTAAATTAAAAAAATATGAATGAATTGCTACCGTAGTTAATCATTTGCATTATTTTGATTTACGGAATCGTCAGTGATGATTAAAGAAATATTGCGGATTTATTAACATTCAACGCATAAATTTGATTTCAGTCAATGAATTATGTTGATAATTACTCGTTAAGACGTAGATGTCATCGTTTAAAACCTACTAGCTATGGGGCTTTGCTGCCATTCGTTATCTATTTTAGAGATGTTGTTTAACAATTAATTCATGTTGACGGAGTTATATTTTAAATATTAGGCTTTACACAAATTTACGACAGGAAGTAAACGCTTTCATACTTTTCTGAAAGCCGGTTATTTCCGCGTTGAAAAAAATAAAAGCACCGATAACGAGTGCGTAACAAAAAATATCGTAATAAAAACTGCAAAAGCAGATGTGATGTTTTTTGACGATCCATTATTTGTTAATTGATGAGTGGCAAAATGATACGGAATGGTTCTATGCGGAGCATGATGGCCTCTGCACGTTCGTTCGGCATACGTCAAATTGATTCCGATTCCCGCTTATATCGTGGGATGTTCGGAAGCCAGCTCATCCTTTGAATTCGGTAATCAGCCTCAGGCTCTCCCTTGCGGGAGGGCTTTTTTAATGACGCGCGATAGCCTCGCGAGCCATTAAAAAAGCCTGGATTACCGGGCAAAACCCTACGGGGAATAATAATCAAAGGAACACAAAAATGATGAAAAGCAAGCTGGCAATTCTGATCGGTCTCGTGGCACTGGCATCCACTGCTCACGCTGCTGAAATCTATAACAAAGACAGCAACAAACTTGATCTGTATGGCAAAGTGAAGGGTGAGCACGACTTCGTCTCTTCCGTTGGCAACGCTGACGCCACCTATGCGCGTCTGGGCTTCAAAGGCGAAACTCAGATTGCTAACGGCGTAGTAGGCTTTGGTCAGTTTGAACACCAGTTCAACGCGAACCAGCCTGAAGGTTCGCAGACTGAAAAAACCCGTCTGGCCTTCGCTGGTCTGGACTTCGGTGACTACGGTTCTATCGACTACGGTCGTAACTACGGTATTCAGTACGACATCGGTTCTTACACCGACGTGCTGACCGAATTCGGCGGTGACTCCTACCAGTACACTGATAACTACATGAACGGTCGTACCACCGGCGTTCTGACCTATCGTAACAAAAACTTCTTCGGTCTGGTTGACGGTCTGGCGCTGGGTCTGCAGTACCAGGGCGCTAACGAAGATAAACGCGATCCGCTGGTATCCAACGGTGAAGGCTTCGGTACTTCCCTCCAGTACGAAATTCCTGATTCAGGTGTGACTCTGGGTGCCGCTTACAGCCGTGCTAAGACTACCGACCTGAATTACGGAACTGCTCCTGCTCACCGTGCTGCATCAGGTGATACTGCTGAAGCATGGTCCGTTGGTGCGAAATATGACGCGAACAGCATTATGCTGGCGACCATGTACACCGAAACTCACAACATGACTCCGTTGGCTAAAACTGTAGCTGGCACGACGACCGATGAGCTCTTCACCGACAAGTCCAAAGCGTTCGAAGCTATTGCGGGTTACACCTTCGACTTCGGCCTGCAGCCAACCGTTGGCTATGTACAGCAGCGTGCGGAAGTTAACGGTGCATCCTTCGACGCGGTGAAATACGTTCAGTTGGGTGCGGCGTACTACTTCAACAAAAACTTCGCGGTTGATGCGGCTTACAAAATCAACATGCTGAAAGACGATCATAACTACGGTTTAACAACCGACGATCAGGCAGTACTGGGCGCTACCTACCAGTTCTAATTCAGGTAGCAAACTCTCATTAGTTTGTTTTTTTTATATGTGCCTAATTCTTTTGAACGTATTTTGCCCCACTTTGGTGGGGCTTTTTTATGGCCTAATTTCCCGCTTTTAACCTGCGCCAGAAGGTGGTGCGACTCACCCCCAGATAGCGCGCGGCGGCACTTCTATCGCCGTTAAACTGCGCGAGCACCTGATGCGGAGTGAGCGAGACGGTCGGCGGCGAGTCGATGCGGCATTCTGTCAGTTCAGGCAGACACTGGCGTAAAAAATCGCTGTTCAGCTCAGGCTGCGGCTCAACGCTTAAGAAAAGCGCCAGCCGCTCCATCATATTGCGCAGCTCGCGGATATTGCCGGGCCAGGCGTAGCTCAGCAGTACCGACTGGCTTTGCGCTAACCCCTGATGTATCGCTTCGCTAAACGGCACGTTTAATGCCGCCAGCGACTGCTGCAAAAAACCTTCCGCCAGCGGCACGATATCTGCCAGCCGCTCGCGCAGCGGCGACAGCTTCAGACGCAGAATACTCAGGCGATAAAACAGATCCTGGCGAAACTGCCCGCGCTTCATCTCTGCTTCCAGGTCGCAGTGGGTGGCGCTGATCGCTCGCACCTCGACTGGAATCGGCAGATGCCCGCCAACGCGGGTCACCTCCTTTTCTTCCAGCACGCGCAGCAGCCGGGTTTGAAGGGGCAGGGGCATCTCGCCAATCTCGTCTAAAAACAGCGTCCCGCCGTGGGCAATTTCAAACAGCCCGGCACGCCCCCCGCGCCGCGAGCCGGTAAACGCCCCTTCTTCATAACCAAACAGCTCTGCTTCTAATAGCGATTCGGCAATTGCCCCGCAGTTGACGGCGACAAACGGTGGGAAGGATTTACCCTGACGATGGCCGAGCCTCGCGAAATATTCACGGTGGATTGCCTGCGCAGCCAGCTCTTTCCCGGTGCCGGTTTCCCCCTGAATCAGCACCGCCGCGCTGGAGCGCGCATAGAGCAGGATGGTATGGCGCACCTGCTCCATCGGCGCGGACGCCCCATGCATATCGTCTAATGCGTATCGTGTGCGCAGGCCGCTACCGGCAGCATAGCGGCGACTTTGTCGCTGGGTCAGGCGGGTCATATCCAGCGCATCGCTAAACGCCTGGCGGACAGTGGCTTCGGAGTAGATAAAGATGCCAGTCATACCGGCCTCTTCGGCGAGGTCGGTAATCAACCCTGCGCCCACCACGGCTTGTATACCGCTGGCCTTTAGCTCGTTGATTTGCCCGCGTGCGTCCTCTTCGGTGACGTAGCTGCGCTGGTCGAGGCGCAGGTTAAAGGTCTTTTGAAAAGCGACCAGCGCGGGCAGCGTCTGCTGATAGGTTACCACACCGATAGACGCAGTGAGCTTGCCGGCTTTTGCCAGCGCCTGCAGCACGTCAAAGCCGCTGGGTTTAATCAGAATAACCGGCACGGAGAGGCGGCTTTTTAAGTATGCGCCGTTGGAGCCTGCGGCAATAATGGCGTCGCAGCGCTCGGTCGCCAGTTTCTTGCGGATGTAGTTCACCGCTTTTTCAAACCCAAGCTGGATGGGCGTAATAGTGGCCTGGTTATCGAACTCGAGGCTGATATCGCGGAACAGTTCAAACAGGCGCGTTACCGACACCGTCCAGATAACCGGCTTGTCGTCATTCACCCGTGGCGGAAGAGGTGTGGCTGCCATTGCGTGCTCAAAAAAAGAGGGCCGAATATTGGGTGTAGACCATGTTTCATAAATGTTGCAATGAAACAGGCTGGAACGCGTGGTGAAACGTTAGCTGACACGCTTTAATCGCCAGCAGTAGCGTAGTGAACGACTAATGCATTGTTATAAAAGATGTTTAAAAAATAGCGGTGAAAAATCAGCCGTTGGCATATCCCTTGCTTTATCTGAATCAACCGATAGTAACAAGTTGATAACAAGAGGACGGAATATGTCTCTACACTCTCCAGGCCAGGCTTTCCGCGCTGCGCTGACGAAAGAAAACCCCTTACAGATTGTTGGCACCATTAACGCCAACCACGCGCTGCTGGCCCAACGAGCCGGGTATCAGGCCATTTATCTCTCCGGCGGCGGCGTGGCGGCCGGTTCTCTCGGGCTGCCGGATTTGGGCATTTCCACGCTCGATGACGTGCTGACCGACATTCGCCGCATTACCGACGTTTGCCCGTTGCCGCTGCTGGTGGACGCGGATATCGGCTTCGGCTCATCGGCGTTTAATGTGGCGCGTACGGTGAAGTCCATCAGCAAGGCCGGAGCTGCCGCGTTGCACATTGAAGATCAGATCGGCGCTAAGCGCTGCGGTCACCGCCCAAACAAAGCCATCGTATCCAAAGAGGAGATGGTTGACCGTATTCGGGCGGCGGTGGATGCCCGCACGGACCCGGACTTCGTGATCATGGCGCGTACCGATGCACTGGCGGTGGAAGGGCTGGAGGCGGCTATCGATCGCGCTCGCGCCTATGTGGAAGCGGGCGCCGATATGCTGTTCCCGGAGGCGATTACCGAGCTGTCGATGTACCGCCAGTTTGCTGACGCGACGCAGGTGCCGATCCTCGCCAATATCACCGAATTCGGCGCGACGCCGCTGTTCACCACCGATGAACTGCGCAGCGCCCACGTGGCGATGGCGCTCTATCCGCTCTCGGCCTTCCGCGCCATGAACCGCGCCGCCGAACAGGTTTACAACGTGTTGCGCCAGGAAGGCACGCAGAAAAGCGTTATCGACATGATGCAGACGCGTAATGAGCTGTACGAGAGCATCAACTACTACCAGTACGAAGAGAAGCTCGACGCGTTGTACACCAAAAAGTAGGCCGGATAAACGCAGTGCCATCCGGCATTGCCTGATGGCGGCAGCGCCTTATCAGGCCTACTCGCACACCCTCTGTACCCTACAACATTACAATAATGACGAGGACAACATGAGCCACACATCGATCCTGCAAAATAGCACCCATGTCATTAAGCCTAAAAAATCCGTCGCCCTTTCCGGCGTACCGGCGGGAAATACCGCGCTGTGCACCGTCGGTAAAAGCGGCAATGACCTGCACTACCGCGGCTACGATATTCTCGACTTAGCGGAGCACTGCGAGTTTGAAGAGGTGGCCCATCTGCTGATCCACGGCAAGCTGCCAACCCGCGATGAACTGCAGGCCTACAAGATTAAACTCAAGGCGCTGCGCGGCCTGCCGGCCAACGTGCGCACCGTGCTGGAAGCGCTGCCGGCTGCTTCTCACCCGATGGATGTGATGCGCACCGGCGTCTCGGCGCTGGGCTGCACGCTGCCGGAAAAAGAGGGGCATACCGTCTCCGGCGCGCGCGATATTGCCGATAAACTGCTGGCCTCGCTCAGCTCAATCCTTCTCTACTGGTATCACTACAGCCATAACGGTGAACGCATCCAGCCGGAAACCGATGACGACTCGGTCGGCGGCCACTTCCTGCATCTGCTGCACGGTGAAAAACCCTCGGCCAGCTGGGAAAAAGCGATGCACATTTCGCTGGTGCTCTACGCCGAGCATGAGTTTAACGCCTCCACCTTTACCAGCCGGGTGATTGCCGGGACCGGTTCTGACGTTTACTCGGCAATTATCGGCGCTATTGGCGCGCTGCGCGGCCCGAAACACGGCGGAGCCAATGAGGTGTCGCTGGAAATCCAGCAGCGCTACGAAACGCCGGACGAAGCCGAGGTGGATATCCGCAAGCGCGTGGAAAACAAAGAGGTGGTGATTGGCTTTGGTCACCCGGTTTATACCATTGCCGACCCGCGTCATCAGGTTATCAAGCGCGTCGCCAAACGACTTTCTCAGGAGGGCGGTTCGCTCAAAATGTACAACATCGCCGACCGCCTGGAATCGGTGATGTGGGACACCAAGAAGATGTTCCCCAACCTCGATTGGTTCTCGGCGGTCTCCTACAACATGATGGGCGTGCCGACCGAAATGTTCACCCCGCTGTTTGTTATCGCCCGCGTCACCGGCTGGGCGGCGCATATCATCGAGCAGCGTCAGGACAACAAAATTATCCGTCCTTCCGCCAACTACACCGGCCCGGAAGACCGCGAATTTGTGCCGCTGGATAAGCGTCAGTAATCCCTTACCGCTAACGATAAAAAAACAGGAAAAGTACCCTATGTCCGCTCAGATGATAAATATTCGCCCGGAATTTGACCGTGAAATCGTCGATATCGTGGATTACGTGATGCACTACGACATCACCTCCAAAGTAGCCTATGACACCGCCCATTACTGCCTGCTCGACACGCTGGGCTGCGGGCTGGAAGCGCTGGAGTATCCGGCCTGCAAAAAGCTGATGGGGCCGATTGTGCCGGGCACCGTCGTGCCGAACGGCGTGCGCGTGCCGGGCACCCAGTTCCAGCTCGACCCGGTGCAGGCGGCATTTAACATTGGCGCGATGATCCGCTGGCTCGATTTTAACGACACCTGGCTTGCCGCCGAGTGGGGGCATCCTTCCGATAACCTTGGCGGCATCCTGGCGACGGCGGACTGGTTGTCGCGCAATGCCGTTGCCGCAGGCAAAACGCCGCTGACCATGAAGCAGGTGCTGACCGGGATGATTAAGGCCCATGAGATTCAGGGCTGTATTGCACTCGAGAACTCCTTTAACCGCGTCGGCCTCGACCACGTGCTGCTGGTGAAAGTGGCGTCCACCGCGGTGGTAGCCGAAATGCTGGGGCTGACGCGCGATGAGATCCTTAACGCGGTTTCTCTGGCGTGGGTCGACGGCCAGTCGCTGCGCACCTATCGCCATGCGCCGAACACCGGAACGCGTAAGTCCTGGGCGGCGGGCGATGCTACCTCCCGCGCCGTGCGTCTGGCGCTGATGGCGAAGACCGGCGAGATGGGCTATCCGTCGGCGCTGACGGCGAAAACCTGGGGCTTCTATGACGTCTCATTTAAGGGCGAAGCCTTCCGCTTCCAGCGCCCGTACGGTTCCTATGTGATGGAGAACGTGCTGTTTAAAATCTCCTTCCCGGCGGAGTTCCACTCACAGACGGCGGTAGAAGCAGCGATGACCCTGCATGAGCAAATGCAGGCAGCGGGCAAAACGGCCGCTGATATCGAGAAGGTGACCATCCGCACTCACGAGGCCTGTATTCGCATCATCGACAAAAAAGGCCCGCTGAATAACCCGGCTGACCGCGACCACTGCATCCAGTACATGGTAGCGATCCCGCTGCTGTTTGGCCGCTTAACCGCCGCGGACTACGAGGACAGCGTGGCGCAGGATAAGCGCATCGACGCTCTGCGCGAGAAGATTAATTGCTTTGAAGACCCGGCGTTTACCGCCGACTACCACGCGCCGGATAAGCGCGCGATCGCCAACGCTATTACCCTCGAGTTCACCGATGGCACGCGCTTTGAAGAGGTGGTGGTGGCGTACCCGATTGGCCACGCCCGCCGCCGCACCGATGGTATTCCGAAGCTTATCGATAAATTCAAAATCAACCTGGCGCGCCAGTTCCCGACCCGCCAGCAGCAGCGCATTCTGGATGTCTCCCTCGACAGAACCCGTCTGGAGCAGATGCCGGTCAATGAGTATATGGATCTGTTCGTTATCTGAAACACGACTCATCAGGCGTAAGTTCAACAGGAGAGCATTATGTCTTTTAGCGAGTTTTATCAGCGTTCCATTACCGAGCCGGAGACCTTCTGGGCCGAACAGGCCCAGCGTATCGACTGGCAGAGGCCCTTTACCCAGACGCTGGATAGTAGCCATCCGCCATTTGCCCGTTGGTTTTGCAGCGGCACCACCAATCTGTGCCACAACGCCATCGACCGCTGGCTGGACAAACAGCCGGACGCGCTGGCGCTGATTGCCGTCTCCTCAGAGACCGAAGAGGAGCGTACCTTTACTTTTCGCCAGCTGTATGACGAAGTGAACGCGGTAGCCTCCATGCTGCTGTCGCTGGGGGTGCAGCGCGGCGACCGGGTGCTGGTCTATATGCCGATGATCGCGGAGGCGCAGATTACGCTGCTGGCCTGCGCGCGCATTGGCGCGATCCACTCGGTGGTGTTTGGCGGCTTTGCCTCGCATAGCGTGGCGGCACGCATTGATGATGCCAGGCCGGTACTGATTGTATCGGCAGATGCGGGCGCGCGCGGCGGCAAAATCATGCCGTACAAAAAGCTGCTTGATGATGCCATCGACCAGGCGCAGCACCAGCCACGCCATGTGCTGCTGGTGGACCGCGGGCTGGCGAAAATGGCGCGCGTCTCCGGGCGCGATCTCGATTTCGCCACGCTGCGCCAGCAGCATGGAGGGGCGCGAGTGCCGGTGGCCTGGCTTGAGTCGAATGAGACCTCCTGCATTCTCTACACCTCCGGCACTACCGGTAAACCGAAAGGGGTTCAGCGCGACGTGGGCGGCTACGCGGTGGCGCTGGCGACCTCAATGGACACCATTTTCGGCGGCAAGGCGGGCGGCGTATTCTTCTGCGCTTCGGATATCGGCTGGGTAGTTGGGCACTCCTATATTGTCTACGCACCGCTTCTGGCGGGCATGGCGACCATTGTCTACGAAGGGTTGCCGGTTTATCCCGACTGCAGCGTGTGGTGGAAAATCGTCGAGAAATACCAGGTCAACCGCATGTTCTCGGCGCCAACTGCCATCCGCGTGCTGAAGAAGTTCCCGACCGCGCAGATTCGCCATCACGATCTCTCCTCGCTGGAGGCGCTCTACCTGGCGGGCGAACCGCTCGACGAAACGACCGCCGCGTGGGTAACCGAGGCGCTGGGCGTGCCGGTTATCGACAACTACTGGCAGACCGAATCCGGGTGGCCGATTATGGCGATTGCCCGTGCGCTGGACGACCGACCATCGCGCCTCGGCAGCCCCGGCGTGCCGATGTACGGCTATAACGTCCAGTTGCTTAACGAAGTCACCGGTGAACCTTGTGCGGCAAACGAGAAGGGGATGCTGGTGATAGACGGGCCGCTGCCGCCGGGCTGCATTCAGACTATCTGGGGCGATGACGAGCGTTTCGTCAAAACCTACTGGTCGCTGTTTTCCCGCCAGGTTTACGCCACCTTCGATTGGGGTATCCGCGATGCCGACGGTTATTACTTCATTCTCGGCCGTACCGATGATGTGATTAACGTTGCCGGGCACCGTCTTGGCACACGCGAAATCGAAGAGAGTATCTCCAGCTATCCGAACGTCGCGGAAGTGGCGGTGGTGGGCGTCAAGGATGCGTTAAAAGGGCAGGTGGCCGTAGCGTTTGTGATCCCCAAACAGAGCGACAGCCTGGACGATCGCGAGGTCGCCCATACCGAGAAGGAGGCGATCATGGCGCTGGTGGACAGCCAGATTGGCAACTTTGGCCGCCCGGCGAACGTCTGGTTTGTCTCGCAGCTACCGAAAACGCGATCCGGCAAGATGCTGCGCCGCACGATTCAGGCGATTTGTGAAGGGCGCGATCCGGGGGATTTGACCACGCTCGACGATCCGGCGGCGTTGCAACAGATCCGGCAGGCGATTGAGGCGGGGTGATTGATTTAGCGTGAAAAAGTAAAAGGACCGACGATTTTTCGGCGGTCCTTTTGCCAGCAAAGCTCGCAATCTGACCAAAATTCAGCTGAGACAGCAACTATCCATGACAGAATAGGCGCAATACGGTGACATAGTTTGGGCGGAGGTCTTGCTTGCCAAAATATGAGCTTAATTCAGTAGAAGAACGTTTTCAGCCTGGTTCGGGTGATTTAGTGTTAGCGAATAAGCTGGAGATTATTGATGCTGCTGAAATGGATGCGCTGGAGTCAGGGCTGTTGCTCATGTTGTATGAGCAGCTATTTATCAGCCAGCGGCTACCTGCAACGTTGAGTTTTGCGCATATTCGCGAGTGGCATCGCAAATGGCTAGGTAATGTCTACGATTGGGCTGGAAAGCTCCGTAATGCTAACCTGGCTAAAGATGGGTTTCATTTTGCCGCTGCGGACAGAATCCCGCAGCTGATTACGGAGTTTGAAAAACAATACCTTTCCCGCTTCACGGAACTAAACACACTTTCTCGCGTTGAGTTGGCTAGTTTTCTGGCGGAATGCCATGTGGAATTTATCTTGATTCATCCTTTTCGGGAAGGTAACGGACGTTTATCGCGCTTACTTTTTGATGTTCTGGCGGTACAGGCGGAGGTCGGTGTGCTGGATTACAGCTTATGGGATGAGCATAAAGCATTTTACTTCAAGGCGATTCAGGCCGGTGTATCGGGTAACTTTGCCCCCATGATCTGGCTGGTTAGCGATATTCTTCCTGATTAACGCGCCAGGCCAACGGCTTTGGCCTGTGCCTGAAAGCGCTTAAGCTGCAGCTCAATTTTCTCCACAGACACGCCGGTTTCAATTGCTGTGGAGCTGGCAACGGTGCGGAAAAGCTGCGTTTTCGTGACCTTAGTATGTGATCTTTTTTTTGTCATGATGGCGTCTCGTTGGTTACGTTGTGATTCTAGTGCCACTAAACGATGCTAGCAAGACAGCGAGCCGATTTGCACCCAAAGAAAAAGGAGTTAGATGATTACTCATCTAACTCCTTTCATATCTGGTGGCCCCTGTTGGGTTTGAACCAACGACCAAGCGATTATGAGTCGCCTGCTCTAACCACTGAGCTAAGGGGCCAGGTAGCGGACGATTATAAAGTAACAACGGGCGCCAATCCAGCGTTAAGCGCGCACATGCTGTTTTTATAAACAATGCATTTTCAATTCGTTATACTGATCTCACGATGTATTGGCCGAGAAAATTATGGTTAAGGATATTATTGATTCGGGGCTGCGGGTGCTGTTCTGCGGCATCAACCCGGGGCTGTCATCTTCTTCTCTGGGTTATCCCTTTGCCCATCCGGCAAACCGTTTCTGGAAGGTGCTGCATCTTGCGGGGTTTACCGAACACCAGTTGAAGCCGGAAGAGGCGGAGCAGATGCTGGCATTCCGCTGTGGCGTGACCAAGCTGGTTGAGCGCCCGACGGTGCAGGCGAGTGAGGTCACCTTGCAGGAGTTGCGCAGCGGCGGGCAGGAGTTGATTGAGAAGGTTGAGCATTACAAGCCAGCAGCACTGGCGGTGCTCGGTAAACAGGCCTTTGAACGCGGCTTAGGGCAGCACAGGGCGACGTGGGGCAAGCAGACGTACATGATTGGTGATACCGAGGTGTGGGTGCTGCCGAACCCGAGTGGGCTGAGCCGGATTACGCTGGATAAGCTGGTAGAGGCGTATCAGGAACTGGACGTGGCGTTGAAGGCGCGCGGCCTGTAGGCCGGATAAGCGAAGCGCCATCCGGCAGTATATGTGCAAATTGCCGGATGGTGGCGTAAACGCCTTATCCAGCCTACGGGGCTACTCCGGCCTGTAGCCCGGCCAAGCGCAGCGCCGCCGGGAATGCGCAGAATAACAGGCAAAAAAAAGCTCCCATCAGGGAGCTTTTTACGTTTTTTACCGGGCGATTAATCGTCCAGGAAGCTACGCAGCACTTCAGAACGGCTTGGGTGGCGCAGTTTACGCAGCGCCTTCGCTTCGATCTGACGGATACGTTCGCGGGTAACGTCGAACTGTTTACCCACTTCTTCCAGCGTGTGGTCGGTGTTCATATCGATACCGAAACGCATACGCAGGACTTTCGCTTCACGGGCGGTCAGGCCAGCCAGAACGTCGTGGGTGGCAGCGCGCAGGCTCTCGGTGGTCGCAGAGTCCAGCGGCAGCTCGAGGGTAGTATCCTCGATGAAATCACCCAGATGCGAATCTTCATCGTCGCCGATTGGCGTTTCCATGGAGATTGGCTCTTTGGCGATTTTCAGCACCTTACGGATCTTATCTTCTGGCATCAGCATACGCTCGGCCAGCTCTTCCGGCGTCGGCTCACGACCCATCTCTTGCAGCATCTGGCGGGAGATACGGTTGAGCTTGTTGATAGTCTCAATCATATGCACCGGAATACGGATGGTGCGCGCCTGGTCTGCGATAGAACGGGTGATAGCCTGACGGATCCACCAGGTAGCGTAGGTGGAGAACTTGTAGCCGCGACGGTATTCAAACTTATCTACCGCTTTCATCAGGCCAATGTTGCCTTCCTGAATCAGGTCAAGGAACTGCAGACCACGGTTGGTGTATTTCTTGGCGATAGAAATAACCAGACGTAAGTTTGCTTCAACCATCTCTTTCTTCGCACGGCGGGCTTTCGCTTCACCGATGGACATACGACGGTTGATATCTTTAACCTGCTCGATGGTCAGGCCGGTCTCTTCTTCAATCTGCTGCAGCTTCTGCAGGCTACGCATAACGTCTTCTTTCACGTCGTGCAGCTTTTCAGACCACGGCTTGTTCATCGCGATAGCCGCGTTGAACCAGGTTTCGCTGGTTTCGTTGCCGGTGAACAGAGTGATGAAGTTTTTCTTCGGCATTTTGCACTGTTCAACGCACATCTTCATGATGATACGTTCCTGGGTACGCACGCGGTCCATCATGGTACGCATGCTGTTTACCAGGTAGTCGAACTGCTTCGGTACCAGACGGAACTGCTTGAATACTTCAGACAGCTTCAGGATCTCTTCCTGAGCGCTGGCGTGGCTACGGCCTTTTGCTTTGATCGTGTCGCGAGTGATCTCGTACTGAGTACGCAGCTCGCCAAATTTCTCACGTGCCAGCTCAGGGTCGATGCTGTTGTCATCGTCGCTGCTGTCATCGCTGTCTTCGTCTTCGTCTTCATCGTCGTCATCCATCTCTTCCTGAGACAGTTCGGAACCGACGTGAGTGGCGGTAGGCGCCATATCTTCTTCAGCGTTCGGGTCAACGAAACCGGTGATCAGGTCAGACAGACGCGCTTCTTCAGCTTCAACGCGATCGTATTGTTCCAACAGGTAGGTAATGGCTTCTGGGTATTCGGCAACGGAACACTGAACCTGGTTGATCCCGTCTTCGATGCGCTTAGCGATGTCGATTTCGCCTTCACGGGTCAGCAGTTCTACCGTGCCCATTTCGCGCATGTACATGCGCACCGGGTCGGTGGTACGCCCGATTTCAGATTCCACGCTGGACAGAACCTGTGCAGCCGCTTCTTCTGCGTCTTCATCAGTGTTGTTGGAGGTTTCAGCCAGCAACAGATCATCGGCATCCGGCGCTTCTTCCATCACCTGAATGCCCATGTCGTTGATCATTTGGATGATGTCTTCGATCTGATCTGAATCGACGATATCTTCCGGCAGATGGTCATTGACCTCGGCATAGGTCAGATAGCCTTGCTCCTTACCACGCTGGACAAGAAGCTTGAGCTGTGACTGCGGGTTTTGCTCCATAAGACGGTATCCACACTTAATTCATTTGATTGGTGTCGGTCGGCGAACGAACCGCCGACATTTAAAGCGAGGGCGTACTTATATTAGTGCCGCTGCGCCTCGAGCGGCTGTCGGGGGCTTCCCGATCGGTATTCGGCACTTAAGCCGTTGAATTCATTTTTTTTCCAGGGCCTGTCTGATTTCCCAGAACTCCCTGCGTTCTTCACTGCTTAAACCGTGCGTGCGATCGCGAGCTATCAACTCTTCCTGTCGCTGTTCAAGCATTGAATCAAAAATTCGGTTGAGCGTATCGGTGAACATTTTTTCAACGTTCTCATCCTTTATATCGTTCCAGGCTGAGAGTTTTTCAAGTGTTGAGTATTCACTTGTGCCACGATAATTCTCTAATAGCTGACCCGTTGTCAGGCCCGGCTGCGCAACGCATAGACTTACGAGCTCGGTGAACAGGTTGAGCCCTGGTAGCTTCGTCTGACTCACCCCATGCATTGGGGGGACAAGTGGTGCCAGATTTGGGTTTTGCACCAGCAGTCCTATCAGTATACGCATAGGCGTCTGTTTTATCTGCTGGGTCGGGCGTACAACACCACTTTCTGCCTGTTTCGGCATTAAACGATCAAGCTGCGCATCATCAAAAATACCGAGCTTCAGACCCAGCGTCTGACGCAGCTGAATACGGTGCGCATCGCCAGGTACCTGGCTGATTAACGGTAGCGCCAGCGCTGCGAGCTGGGTGCTGCCGTCTGGCGTACTCAGGTCAACCTGCGGTAAGAGACTGTTGAATAAGAACACGGAGAGCGGTTGTGCATGCTCCATCCGGGCTTCAAAAGCCTCTTTGCCTTCTTTACGTACCAGCGTATCCGGGTCTTCACCGTCTGGCAGGAACATAAAGCGTAGCTGACGACCGTCGGTCATGTAAGGCATGGCCGTTTCCAGCGCACGCCATGCGGCATCGCGCCCGGCGCGGTCGCCGTCGTAACAGCAAATCACGTTATTTGTCGCACGGAACAGCATATGGATGTGGTCGGCCGTGGTCGATGTACCCAAAGACGCGACGGCGTAGTTAATACCGTATTGCGCGAGGGCAACGACATCCATATAACCTTCGACAACCAGCAGGCGCTGGGGTTCCGCGCTATGCTGCTGGGCTTCATAAAGGCCATAAAGCTGACGACCCTTATGGAAAATATCGGTTTCCGGGGAGTTAAGGTATTTCGGCGTATCGTTACCTAATACGCGACCACCAAATCCAATCACCCGGCCTCGTTTGTCGCGAATCGGGAACATCACGCGATTGCGGAAACGGTCGTACGTTCTTCCCTGGTCGTTGTTGACCAGCATTCCGGCATCGAGCAGCAGCTTTCTGTTGTCGACATTACCGCCGAAACGTTTTAAGGCGTTATCCCAGCCTGGGGGCGCAAAGCCAATAGCAAAACGCTGGACAATTTCGGCGCTAAGGCCACGTTGCTCCAGGTACTGGCGTGCAGGCTCGGCGATGGGTTGCGTGAAGGATTGCTGATAAAAATCATTTAATCCTTCCATGAGTTGATAGAGATTCTGTCGTTGATGACGTTCTATCTGGCTCAGGCCTGTTCCGGCTTCATACGGCACTTCAAGATTGTGCATGGCCGCCAGTTCTTCAACGGTTTCAACGAACTCGAGCTTGTCGTAGTTCATTAAAAAGTCGATGGCGTTACCGTGCGCGCCGCAGCCGAAGCAGTGGTAAAACTGCTTATCACCGTTCACGGTGAAAGAGGGGGTTTTCTCGTTATGGAACGGACAGCACGCATGGTAATTCTTGCCCTGCTTTTTCAGCTTCACCCGGGCATCAATCAGATCGATGATGTCGGTGCGTGCCAGCAGGTCATTGATGAATACGCGTGGGATTCGTCCAGCCATAAGCCCCGTTTATTTACACTTCATCCTTCAAACTGTCTCTACGCTGGCTACGTTCGTTCACCTCTGTCACTTACTTATGTAAGCTCCGGGGATTCACTCGCTTGCCGCCTTGATACAGTATGAATGATTTTGTGTAAATGCTGATTTATAAACGAAAACAAGCCGCGCATTCCTTTCGGAAGCACGGCCTTGCAACTACAACTCGGTCTGACAATTGAGAGCCGATGCTCTCAAGAGATTAGTACAGACGAGTACGGCGTGCGTTTTCGCGAGCCAGTTTCTTCGCGTGACGTTTCACTGCAGAAGCTTTAGCGCGCTTACGTTCGGTAGTCGGTTTTTCATAGAACTCACGACGACGAACTTCCGCCAGAACACCTGCTTTTTCGCAGGAACGCTTGAAGCGACGCAGAGCTACGTCGAACGGCTCGTTTTCACGTACTTTAATTACCGGCATGTGCCTCTCACCTTTGATTAATTCGGTTTGCTGCTGGCATCAGCGCCAGCTTATTTCAAAATGGTGCGGAATTTTACTGCAACTACTGCTGCTTTGTAAAGCACCGGAGCCTTTTTTGAAATGAACTTTTTAAGGGTGAGGAGTATACACGAGGCAGCTTCCTGGGGCGAACAATGTTTTACAAGCCGGGTTAGAAAACCTAAACTGCGCGGTATTGAAACGAGGTAAATATAGCCATGCGTGTACTGGGTATTGAAACATCCTGCGATGAAACCGGCATCGCAATTTATGATGATGAAAAAGGTCTGTTAGCCAACCAACTGTATAGTCAGGTGAAATTGCATGCTGACTACGGCGGCGTGGTGCCTGAACTGGCCTCGCGCGATCACGTGCGTAAAACGGTGCCCCTGATTCAGGAAGCCTTAAAAGAGGCCAATCTGACGGCGAAAGATATCGATGCCGTTGCCTATACCGCAGGCCCAGGTCTGGTGGGTGCGCTGCTGGTTGGCGCAACCGTGGGGCGTTCGCTGGCGTTTGCCTGGAACGTGCCGGCGATTCCGGTACACCATATGGAAGGGCACCTTCTGGCACCTATGCTGGAAGATAATCCGCCTGAATACCCGTTTGTGGCGCTGCTGGTCTCCGGCGGCCATACGCAGCTGATTAGCGTTACCGGCATTGGTGAATACACGCTGCTCGGCGAATCGATTGACGATGCGGCGGGTGAAGCCTTTGATAAGACTGCGAAACTGCTCGGGCTGGACTACCCTGGTGGCCCGATGCTGTCGAAGCTGGCTTCGCAAGGCACGGAAGGGCGTTTTGTCTTCCCTCGTCCAATGACCGACCGTCCGGGTCTGGATTTCAGCTTCTCCGGCCTGAAAACCTTCGCCGCTAACACCATTCGTAACAACGGTACCGACGATCAGACTCGCGCCGATATCGCGCGCGCGTTTGAAGATGCGGTGGTGGATACGCTGATGATCAAGTGCAAACGCGCGCTGGATCAAACCGGCTTCAAGCGTCTGGTGATGGCGGGCGGCGTGAGCGCCAACCGTACGCTGCGCGCGAAGCTGGCAGAAATGATGCAAAAACGCCGCGGCGAAGTGTTCTACGCGCGCCCGGAATTCTGTACCGATAACGGCGCGATGATTGCCTATGCGGGGATGGTGCGTCTGAAAACCGGCGTGAATGAATCGCTGGGCGTGACCGTTCGCCCGCGCTGGCCGCTGGCCGAACTCCCAGCCGCGTAAGAGATGCCGGATGGCGGCGTAAACGCCTTATCCGGCCTACGTGGTCTGTAGTCCGGGTGAGGCGTTTAGCCGACCCCGGGATTGCCCTTTCTACTCTTCTTCTTTCTTCTGCTTACGCTTTTTCAAACGCGCCCAGATTTTTGTTTCCTGACGTCGCCACAGGCGTTGAATATTGTCATGATGACGCAACAGGATCAAACATGAGAGCATTGATACCGGGAAAGTGTACTGAGGTTTAAACCACCAGACATAGAACGGCGCGACCAGCGCGCTGACGATGGCTCCCAGCGACGAATAGCCGCTCAGCAGAATGGTCAGCAGCCAGGTCCCAGCCATTACGCCGGTGAGATCCCAGCCGATTGGCGCAATCGCCCCAAACGCAGTGGCAACGCCTTTACCGCCCTGGAAATGGAAAAATACCGGCCAGATATGGCCCAGACAGGCGGCAATCGCCACCAGACCTAGCCAGAATGGAGAAAGGCCAAGGGCGTACGCGCCCCAAACGGGCAGCATCCCTTTCAGGACGTCGAAAATCAGAACGGCTGCGGCTGCGCCTTTTCCGCCGATGCGTAACACATTAGTGGCGCCGGGGTTACCGGAACCACTGGCGCGAGGATCGGGTAACCCCGCGATGCGGCAGACCAGAATGGCGCTGGAAATTGAGCCGCAAAGGTAGGCAAGAAGGATCATGCCAGGCTCGATTGCACTCATAACGCTGTTCCATTTTGAAAATGTCGAAGTATTCTCTGCATCTGTGGATAATACGCATAATTCGCCGGGAGTGGTATCCGGTTTAGCCTAAAAACCAAGCAGGTCGTGATGGATATTGTATTTATAGAGCAACTTTCGGTAATCACCACTATCGGTGTTTATGACTGGGAACAAACCATCGAACAGAAGCTGGTGTTCGATATCGAATTAGGCTGGGATAACCGTAAAGCAGCCGCCAGCGACAACGTGGATGACTGCCTGAGCTATGCGGATATCAGCGAAGCGGTAGTCAAGCATGTCGAAGGCAGCCGTTTTGCGCTGGTTGAACGCGTAGCAGAAGAGCTGGCCGAGCTGTTGATGTCCCGATTCAACTCCCCGTGGGTGCGTATTAAAGTGAGCAAACCGGGGGCCGTCGCCCGTGCGGCGAACGTCGGCGTTATCATTGAGCGTGGCCATAATCTTAAATAAAAGTATCAGCAGTAATATTATTTAAACCAAAGTGATTTATACCGGTCTTAGTGCCGGGTTTATTTTATTGTTTACTTTTTAAGGGTTTATTAATGAGCGATATACACTCGCTGCTGGTCGCGGCAATTTTGGGTGTGGTCGAAGGACTGACGGAGTTTCTGCCCGTATCCAGTACCGGTCATATGATTATCGTAGGCCACCTGCTGGGGTTTGAAGGTGAAACGGCGGACACCTTTGAAGTTGTCATCCAACTGGGGTCGATTCTGGCGGTGGTGGTGATGTTCTGGCGTCGCCTGTTTGGGCTGATTGGTATCAACTTCGGGCGTCCACCGGTTCACGAAGGTGAAGGCTCCGGGCATTTATCGCTGATTCATATTCTGCTTGGCATGATCCCCGCGGTGGTACTGGGATTAGTGCTGCACGATAAAATTAAATCGCTGTTTAACCCGGTTAACGTGATGTACGCCCTGATCGTGGGCGGCTTGCTGTTAATCGCCGCTGAGCTGCTGAAACCGAAAAAACCAAGCGCGGTGGGCATTGATGATATGAGCTATCGTCAGGCCTTTGCGATTGGCTGCTTCCAGTGCCTGGCGCTGTGGCCTGGCTTCTCCCGCTCCGGGGCAACGATTTCCGGCGGTATGCTGATGGGCGTAAGCCGCTACGCGGCCTCTGAGTTCTCGTTCCTGCTGGCGGTGCCGATGATGATGGGCGCGACGGTGTTGGATCTCTATAAGAGCTGGCACTTCCTGAGCGCCGCCGACATCCCGATGTTTGCGGTAGGCTTTGTGATGGCGTTCCTGGTTGCGCTGGTGGCGATTAAAACCTTCCTGCAGTTGATTAAACGGATTTCGTTTATTCCGTTCGCTATCTATCGCTTCGTTGTGGCAGCAGCGGTTTACGTGGTCTTCTTCTGATGAAGAGCCCTCAGTCTTTGGGCTGAGGGCAACGTTTTTCCTTCCAGTTCGCAACCGCCTGAATTCGCCGGCGCGTCAGCTCTTCTCGAATCTCCGGCCCTTTAAAACCATCGTCGATAACCTCTTTGTTGCCCACCGCTTTCGCCACCTGCCAGGCTTCACGCAGCAGGCGTCCCTGCGGATAGTCGCAGGCTTCAAAGTGGGTGCGACCGCGTACGTCCGCCTCGCTGGTCAGCGCAATCTGCTCTACCCGCTGCGGCTTGCGCCAGGCGTCGATGGAGTCAAACAGCTTCACCAGGGTTTTGGGCTGCAGGATCGGCAGGGTATGGATGAGGTCGTGGAACTCGGCAACCAGCTTCGCCAGGTCGCGCATCTCGTTGGGCACCTTCAGGCGCTGGCAAAGCTGTTCAACCAGCTTCACGCCTGCCGGGCCGTGGCCGTGGTGACGCGGCCAGAACTCTTTTGGCGTAAGGCCTTTGCCTAAATCGTGGCACAGCGTGGCAAAGCGAACATCAATTTCCGGGCTCAGCATCGCCGCCATGGTCACGGTCATCAACGTATGCACGCCGGTATCAATTTCCGGGTGCCATTTTTCCGGTGCAGGTACGCCATACAGCGCATCAATTTCCGGGAACAGAACTTTCAGGGCGCCGCAGTCACGCAGCGTCTGGAAGAAGACTTGAGGGTTGCGGGTGCCGAGCGCATTTTCGGTTTCTTTCCACACGCGCTCCGCCGTGAGATGCGCGAGTTCGCCGGCGTCGGTCATCTCGCGCATCAGCGTCATGGTTTCATCGGCAATACGGAAACTCAGGTGCGCATAGCGTGCGGCAAAGCGCGCCACGCGCAGCACGCGCAGTGGGTCTTCACCGAAAGCAGGGGAAACGTGGCGCAGAATGCGCTGCTGAAGGTCAGCCTTACCGCCGTAAGGGTCAATAATCGTGCCGTCGGCATCCTGAGCCAGGGCGTTGACGGTTAAATCGCGGCGTAGTAGATCCTGCTCCAGCGTGACGTCCGGTGCGGCATAGCAGGTAAAGCCGGTATAACCCGAACCTGATTTGCGCTCGGTTCGGGCAAGCGCATACTCTTCGTGGCTTTCGGGGTGGAGAAAAACAGGAAAGTCGCGGCCTACCTGCTGGTAGCCCGCGTCGAGCATTTGCTGCGGCGTGGCGCCGACCACCACCCAATCTTTATCTTTGACCGGTAGCCCTAACAACCCGTCCCGAACAGCACCACCGACCAGATAACTCTTCACGCCACGCTTCTCCTCGTCTCTTATCTTTGATGATGATACGAAAGAAGCACTGAGAACGCGAATCGGGGTTAGTTCATCCAGCGATCTTTGCGCTTACGGCTTGGGGTGATGTGCGGCAGCACCAGGCCGAGAAGCAGGCCGACACCCAGCACGCCGCCGCCGTACATAAACCACTGCATAATGATGGTGCGCTGCTTGTCATCCAGTTGCAGGTTGGCGGCGTTCACTTTTTTCTGCGCGACGATAAGCTCGTTTTTCAGCTTCTGGTTTTCATTTTTTAAACCATTAATCACGCTATCGCTCTGGGCGACCTTTTTCTGCATTTCTGCGGTGCGCTGGTTCCAGGTGGTGTCGATATTATTGAGCTTATCGGTCAGGGTTTTGACCTGATTTTCCAGATCCGGCACGCGAATGCGCAGGCTTGGCGTAGCGGTCAGCTCTTTCAGTGGGATCCACGCGGTGCGGCCGTTGCTGTCGCGCACCTGGCCGTACTGGGTGTTGTCGTTAGTCTGCAGCAGGGTGACTTCTTCGCCCGCGTTCAGGGAACCTGCCAGACGGTAGTTATCACCCGGGCCGCTGCGGACCCAGGTGTTCAATTCGTCAGAAACGTAGCGCTTTTCATCAGCGTGCGCGATGGTGGAAGCAGTAAGTGTCAGTAAAGTAATGGCAATTAAGCGTAATTTTGGCATTAGATCATCGTTTTTGTCATAAAAGTGGAACGATAGTAGTGGCAACAGTCTGACGACGCAAAGCATTCTGCGGCAATCAGAATCCTCCAGGAGGAAAAAACGCCATCAGCGATTAGCCCGACAAATTGCGCATTGCATGGCAATTTGTCGCAAAATACTATCTACTGACAAAAAGAATACCTGTAAGTTCGCCGCAAAGGTATTTCCGGGCAACGAAACCACAAGAATTCAATCATGGCTCAAGAAATCGAATTAAAATTTATCGTCGATAACGCTGGCGTCGAGACGCTGCGTAACCACCTTCAGACCCTCAATGCCGAGCACACACCACCGGCTCAGCTGCTGAATATCTATTATGAAACCGCCGATAACTGGCTGCGTCGCCACGATATGGGGCTGCGTATTCGGGGCGATAACGGTCGCTATGAGATGACGATGAAAATCGCTGGGCGCACCGTGGGCGGGCTGCATCAGCGCCCGGAATATAATATTGATATCAGCACCCCTGAACTGGCGCTCGACAAACTGCCTGCGGAAGTCTGGCCGAACGGCGAGATGCCGCAAGGGCTGGCGGAGCAAGTTCAGCCGCTGTTCAGCACCGATTTCTTCCGCGAGAAGTGGGTGGTGGCGCAGGGGAAAAGCCGCATTGAAGTTGCGCTGGATCTGGGCGACGTCAAAGCCGGTGAGCATCAGGAAGCTATCTGCGAGCTGGAGCTTGAACTGCTGAGCGGTGAAACCGCCGATGTGCTGACGCTGGCGAAACAGTTGGCGGAAACCGGCCTGCTGCGTCAGGGCAGCCTGAGCAAAGCCGCGCGCGGATATCATCTGGCGCAGGGGAATGAAGACCGCGTTATCAAACCGCTGACTATTCTCTCACTGCCGCCAAAAGCGACGGTAGGCCAGGCGCTGGAAGCGGCGTTGGAAAAAGCGCTTGCCCACTGGCAGTACCATGAAGAGCTGTGGCTGCGCGGCAACAAAAAGGCAAAAGTCGAAGTGCTGAATGCGCAGGGGCTGGTGCGCCATATCCTGACGCTGTTCGGCGGTATTGTGCCGCGTAAGGCGAGCGCCGCACTGCGAGATGGTCTGACTCAGGTTGATGCGCTGATGGCGAGCGATGCGTCCGCGCATGATGCAGTGTTCAGCCGTGAAACTGCGCTGACGAAGCTTGCCTACACCGAATGGTTGGTGCTGCGCGGCTGGGAGCCGTTCCTCGACGCCAAAGCAGAGGCCAAAATGGCCGACTCATTTAAACGCTTTGCCGATATTCATCTGTCTCGTCAGGCCGCTGAACTGCGCACCGTCTTTGCCTATCCGCTGGGCGATGCTTACGCAGATCAACTGCCGCGTCTGAAGCGTGACATTAATACCGTCCAACTGCTGGCTGGCTATTACGACACCGAACAGGCCGACCGCTGGTTGGCGAACTGGCAGGGGCTGCGCCACGCTATTGAAACCCGCCAGCACATTGAAATTGAACATTTCCGCAATGAAGCACTGTCGGTTGAGCCGTTCTGGCTGCACAGCGGAAAACGTTAATTAACTTCAGGGAACCCGCGTATGACGCCGCTTTCTTCGCAGTTACAGCAGCACTGGCAAATGCTCGTTGAGCGTGCTCCGGAGGATTTCCCTCTCAAGGCGCTCGGTAGTGAAGCGCAGGCTGTTTTCACCTTTAGTGATTTTGTTCAGCAAAGTTTAACGGCGCATCCTGAGTGGCTGGCGTCGCTGGAAAGCGACCCGCCGCAGGCGGATGAGTGGCGGCAATACGCGGGCTGGCTTCAGGCGGAGCTGGCGGAAGTTTATGATGAAACGGCGCTGATGCGCGCCCTGCGGCTGTTCCGTCGCCGGGTGATGGTGCGTATTGCCTGGGCGCAGGCGCTGTCGCAGGTGTCGGAACAGGATACGTTACAGCAGTTGAGCCACCTGGCGGAGACGCTGATCGTCAACGCGCGTAACTGGCTTTACGAGGCCTGCTGTCGCGATTGGGGCACACCGTGCAGCGCGGAAGGCGTGCCGCAGCCGCTGCTGATCCTCGGGATGGGCAAGCTGGGCGGCGGAGAGCTTAACTTCTCCTCTGATATCGACCTGATCTTTGCCTGGCCGGAGCATGGCAGCACCCAGGGCGGGCGTCGTGAGCTGGATAACGCGCAGTTCTTTACGCGTCTGGGCCAGCGTCTGATTAAAGTGCTGGACCAACCGACGCAGGATGGCTTTGTCTACCGCGTTGATATGCGCTTAAGGCCGTTTGGTGACAGCGGCCCGCTGGTGCTGAGTTTTGCGGCGCTGGAAGATTATTACCAGGAGCAGGGGCGCGACTGGGAGCGCTATGCGATGGTCAAAGCGCGGATCATGGGCGATGACGACGGCGTTTACACCAGCGAGCTGCGGGCGATGCTGCGGCCGTTTGTCTTCCGCCGCTATATCGACTTCAGCGTGATCCAGTCGCTGCGTAATATGAAAGGGATGATCACCCGTGAAGTGCGCCGCCGTGGCCTGAAGGACAACATCAAGCTCGGGGCGGGCGGTATTCGTGAAATTGAGTTTATCGTCCAGGTCTTTCAGCTGATTCGCGGCGGGCGCGAACCGATGCTGCAAAGCCGCTCGCTGCTGCCGACCCTCAAGGCCATTGAAACGCTGAATTTGCTGTCGGAAACCGACGCGCAGGCGCTGCGTGAAGCCTATCTATTCTTACGCCGCCTCGAAAACCTGCTGCAAAGTATCAACGACGAACAGACGCAGACGCTGCCCGGCGATGACCTCAATCGCGCCCGTCTGGCATGGGGGATGCATTTTGCCGATTGGGCCACGATGACCGCGCGGCTGGATGCGCTGATGGCCGAAGTTCGCCGCGTCTTTAACGAACTTATCGGCGACGATGAAGAGCCATCGCAGGAAGAGCAGCTTTCGGAATCCTGGCGTGAGCTGTGGCAGGACACCCTGCAGGAAGATGACTCACCAGCGGGGTTGGTGCATCTGGGCAGCGATGACCGCCAGCGGGTGCTGTCGCAAATCGCTGATTTCCGCAAAGAGCTGGATAAACGCACTATAGGCCCGCGCGGGCGTCAGGTGCTGGATTCGCTGATGCCGCATCTGCTGAGCGAAGTGTGCTCGCGCGAAGATGCTACGGTGCTGCTCACGCGCATTACCCCGCTGCTGAGCGGCATCGTTACTCGTACCACCTACCTCGAGCTGTTAAGCGAATATCCTGGTACCTTAAAGCATCTAATCCGTCTGTGCGCCGCGTCACCGATGGTGGCAAGCCAACTGGCACGCTACCCGTTGCTGCTGGATGAGCTGCTTGACCCGAACACGCTCTACCAACCGACGGCGACCGATGCCTATCGTGACGAGCTGCGCCAGTATCTGCTGCGCGTACCGGAAGAGGACGAAGAGCAGCAGCTGGAAGCCCTGCGCCAGTTTAAGCAGGCGCAGCTGCTGCACATTGCCGCCGCCGATATTGCCGGTACGTTGCCGGTGATGAAGGTCAGCGACCACTTAACCTGGCTTGCAGAGGCGATGATAGACGCTGTTGTTCAGCAGGCGTGGGTACAGATGGTGGCGCGCTACGGTCAGCCAACCCATCTGCGGGAGCGCCACGGTCGCGGCTTTGCGGTGATTGGCTACGGCAAGCTTGGCGGCTGGGAGCTGGGCTACAGTTCGGATCTGGATCTGGTGTTCCTGCATGACTGCCCGATGGATGCGATGACCGACGGCGAACGAGAAATCGATGGCCGTCAGTTCTATCTGCGTCTGGCGCAGCGCATCATGCACCTGTTCAGCACCCGTACTTCGTCCGGCATTTTGTATGAAGTCGATGCGCGTCTGCGCCCATCCGGCGCGGCGGGCATGCTGGTGACCACCGCCGAATCATTTGCTGATTATCAGCAAAACGAAGCGTGGACCTGGGAGCATCAGGCGCTGGTGCGAGCTCGCGTGGTCTACGGCGACCCACAGTTGCAGCAGCAGTTTGACGACATTCGCCGACAGATCCTGACTACCGCGCGGGAAGGCAGCGCGCTGCAAACCGAAGTGCGTGAAATGCGTGAAAAAATGCGCGCTCATCTTGGCGGTAAACAGCGCGATCGTTTTGATATCAAAACCGATGCGGGCGGGATCACCGATATTGAGTTTATTACCCAGTACCTGGTGCTGCGCTACGCCCACGAGAAGCCGAAGCTGACTCGCTGGTCGGATAACGTGCGCATTCTCGAACTGCTGGCGCAAAACGATATTATGGACGAGCACGAAGCACAGGCGCTCACCCGCGCCTATACCACGTTGCGCGATGCGTTGCATCACCTGGCGCTTCAGGAGCTGCCGGGAAATGTCGATTTATCAAGCTTCCTTCGGGAACGTGAACTGGTCAGCGCCAGCTGGCAGAAGTGGCTGGTTCAACCGTGAAATGTGCTATTATCGCGCCAAAATTTTGATTCTCCCAGGAGACAAGAATGAAAGTAACGCTGCCGGAATTTGAACGCGCAGGAGTGATGGTGGTTGGCGACGTCATGCTGGATCGCTATTGGTATGGCCCAACCAGTCGTATTTCCCCGGAAGCCCCGGTTCCCGTGGTGAAGGTGGAAACTATCGAAGAACGTCCTGGCGGCGCGGCAAACGTGGCGATGAACATTGCATCCCTGGGGGCGGGTTCGCGTCTGGTCGGTTTGACCGGCATTGACGATGCGGCGCGCGCGCTGAATAAAGCGCTGGCCGACGTCAACGTGAAGTGTGACTTTGTTTCTGTACCTACGCACCCGACCATCACCAAGCTGCGCGTGCTGTCGCGTAACCAGCAACTTATCCGTCTGGATTTTGAAGAAGGGTTTGCCGGCGTAGATCCACAGCCGCTGCATGACCGCATCCAGAGCGGTCTGCCGAGCGTTGGTGCGCTGGTGCTGTCCGACTACGCCAAAGGCGCGCTGGAAAGCGTACAGCAGATGATCCAACTGGCGCGCAAAGCGAACGTGCCGGTACTGATCGACCCGAAAGGCACCAACTTCGAACGCTACCGTGGCGCAACGCTGCTGACGCCAAACCTCTCTGAGTTCGAAGCGGTGGTAGGCAAGTGTAAAGACGAAGCCGAGATCGTTGAGCGCGGCATGAAGCTGATTGCCGATTACGATCTTTCCGCGCTGCTGGTGACGCGTTCCGAGCAGGGCATGACGCTGCTGCAGCCGGGCAAAGCACCGCTGCATCAGCCGACGCAGGCGCAGGAAGTGTACGATGTGACCGGTGCGGGCGATACCGTTATCGGTGTGCTTGCAGCGACTTTGGCTTCCGGTAATACCCTGGAAGAGGCGTGCTTCTTTGCCAACGCCGCGGCGGGCGTAGTGGTGGGTAAACTGGGTACGTCTACCGTTTCACCTATCGAACTGGAAAACGCCGTGCGCGGTCGTGCAGACACCGGTTTTGGCGTGATGAGCGAAGAAGAACTGAAGCAGGCGGTTGCCGCTGCTCGTCGTCGCGGCGAGAAAGTGGTGATGACCAACGGCGTGTTCGATATTCTGCACGCGGGGCACGTCTCCTATCTGGCTAACGCACGTAAGCTGGGCGATCGTCTGATCGTCGCGGTGAACAGCGATGCTTCAACCAAGCGCCTGAAAGGCGAAACCCGTCCGGTTAACCCGCTGGATCAGCGCATGATCGTGCTGGGCGCGCTGGAGTCGGTCGACTGGGTGGTGTCGTTTGAAGAAGATACCCCGCAGCGTCTGATTGCCGGGATCCTGCCGGATCGTTTGGTCAAAGGCGG
Organism: Kluyvera sp. 142486; assembly: GCF_046569695.1. Taxonomy (NCBI): domain Bacteria; kingdom Pseudomonadati; phylum Pseudomonadota; class Gammaproteobacteria; order Enterobacterales; family Enterobacteriaceae; genus Kluyvera; species Kluyvera sp. 142486. The sequence goes on along the minus strand of NZ_JBKHUI010000006.1, from coordinate 11,670 downwards.
TGACTATAAGCCAGAGCAAATTGCCGGTAGCGAAGAAGTGTGGGCCAACGGTGGTGAGGTGCTGGTGCTGAACTTTGAAGATGGTTGTTCAACGACCAATATTATCAAGAAGATTCAGAAAGATAGCGAGAAGTAGCGCACTATTGATGCCGGATGGCGCTACGCTTATCCGGCCTACAACTTCTCGAGCATCCGATTTGTGGGCCGGATAAGGCGTAGCCGCCATCCGGCACTCAACAACGATTACTCTTTGTCGTCTACAGCCGGTGCCGCAGCGCGGTTTTCCAGCTCGCTAATCCGCTGTTCCAGCAGCGCCAGCTTCTCACGCGTACGCAGCAGAACCTGAGTCTGCACGTCAAACTCTTCACGGCTCACCACGTCAAGGCGCGTCAGCTGCGACTGGATCACCTGACGAACTTTCTTCTCAATATCATCACCGAACTCACGCAGACCTTTCGGCATGGACTCGTGGACCTGGCGGGCAATTTGTTCAATTTTTTTCGGGTCGATCATCTCTTGTTCCCTGATTCTGTCGGCATGAAGGCTATTGTAGTGTCTTATCCCGGTGCGATAAACCAGAATTGTTCGAAGCTTATGCATTGCCGAAGATAGTCATTGGCGTTATAGTGAGTACGCTTATTCTCAGGGCGGGGCGAAATTCCCCACCGGCGGTAAATCAGCTACGGCTGAAAGCCCGCGAGCGCTTCCTATGAACATGGGAAGGTCAGCAGATCCGGTGTAATTCCGGGGCCGACGGTTAGAGTCCGGATGGGAGAGAGTAACGACTCAGTTGGGTTAAGCACCCGCTCGCGTTATCTATTTGCCGTTATATCGGCACTCCTAAGACTGCCCTGATTCTGGTAACCATAATATTAATGAGGTTTTTTTACCATGAATCAGACGCTACTTTCCTCTTTTGGTACTCCGTTCGAACGCGTTGAAAACGCGCTTGTTGCTCTGCGCGAAGGTCGCGGTGCGATGGTGCTGGACGACGAAGATCGCGAGAACGAAGGCGACATGATCTTTGCCGCCGAAAACATGACCGTTGAACAAATGGCGCTGACTATCCGTCACGGTAGCGGCATCGTTTGTCTGTGTCTCACCGACGAACGTCGTAAACAGCTGGAACTGCCAATGATGGTAGAAAACAACACCAGCGCCTACGGCACCGGCTTTACCGTCACCATCGAAGCGGCTCACGGCGTGACCACCGGCGTTTCTGCCGCTGACCGTCTGACCACCGTTCGCGCGGCGATTGCCGACAATGCGAAACCTTCCGATCTGAACCGTCCTGGTCACGTTTTCCCACTGCGCGCGCAGGCGGGTGGCGTACTGACCCGTGGTGGTCACACCGAAGCGACTATCGATCTGGTGACGCTGGCAGGCTTTAAACCAGCAGGCGTGCTGTGTGAACTGACCAACGACGACGGCACCATGGCACGCGCGCCAGAGTGCATCGAGTTTGCGAAGAAACATAACATGGCGCTGGTGACCATCGAAGATCTGGTGGCCTACCGTCGTGAACACGAGCGTAAAGCCAGCTAATCTAGCGGCCTACGTGATGAAGCCCGGTTTGCGATACGCACCGGGCTTTTTTATTGCCTGACGTTAGCCAATGCCCATCGACTGCAGAATCACCAGGCTCATCCCCATAACCGACATGCCGCACAGCACGCCGTAGCTGGGGTTGTTGTTAGGGTCAATCTCTTTGGCCAGCGGCATGAGTTCATCGACGGAAAGGGCGACCATAATCCCGGCGACGGCCGCCATAATCGAGGCCATCAGCACCGGTGACACCATGCTGCCAAGGATCGCCCACGCCAGCACGCCGCCGAGTATTTCTGCCATACCGGAAATCCCCGCCCAGAATACCGCTTTACGCTTTGAGCCCGTGGCGGCATAGACCGGCCCGGCAACCGCCAGCCCTTCAGGAATATTGTGCAGCGCCACGGCGAGCGCAATGCCGAAGCCAAGCTCAAGGTTGTTGCTGGCGGTGACGAAGGTGGCGATACCTTCCGGGAAGTTGTGCAGACTGATGCCGAGGGTTAACAGCACGGCGGTGCGGCGGATATTGCGCGGCAGCGGCTGGGTGTTTTTCTGCATCAAATCTTGCGGATGCGCATGCGGCAACATGTGATCGAGGGCGAAATAGCCAATCAGGCCAACGACAAACATCCCGTAGCCCAATACCGGCGACATTCCGGGAGCGTCGAGCGCGGCGGGCAGCATCTCCATTAAGGAGATCAGCAGCATAATGCCGGCGGCGAAGCCGAGTGAAAAAGCGAGTACTCGGTTGGACGGTTTTTGTCCGATAACCCCGAGTATTGCACCAATGAAGGTGGCAGCTCCTGCCAGTAATGTCAGAATCAGCGGTACCGACATCGCTTACTCCTTATGATAATGATTATCATTCATGATATTGAAAATCGTCAGCCGTGGCGAGAGGCGACGCTATTCTTTACTTCATCCTTACATTCAAATTTTCTGAAGATCATCATCACGCTTATCTGAGTTTATCCTCACTCAAAACAGGTTAATGTGGTGTTATTCAATTATTCCCTCTGGAAGGATAACATCATGTCTCGTAGCCGAATGCCAGCACTGTTTTTAGGTCACGGTAGCCCGATGAACGTACTGGAAGATAACCTCTATACCCGTACCTGGCAGCACCTTGGCGAAACCTTACCGCGTCCGAAAGCGATCGTGGTGGTGTCTGCGCACTGGTTTACCCGCGGCACGGGCGTGACGGCGATGGAAACCCCGAAAACGATCCACGATTTCGGCGGTTTTCCGCAGGCGCTTTACGATACCCATTACCCGGCTCCGGGCTCCCCGGCGCTGGCGCAGAAGCTGGTAGAGCTGCTGGCACCGGTTCCGGTGGCGCTGGATAAAGAAGCCTGGGGCTTCGATCACGGCTCCTGGGGCGTGCTGATTAAGATGTACCCGAATGCGGACATCCCGATGGTGCAGCTGAGTATCGACAGCACTAAGCCAGCGGCGTGGCACTTTGAAATGGGTCGTAAGCTGGCGAGCCTGCGCGATGAAGGCATTATGCTGGTGGCGAGCGGCAACGTGGTGCACAACCTGCGTACGGCGAAATGGCACGGTGATTCAACGCCTTACCCATGGGCAACGTCGTTTAACGACTATGTGAAGGCAAACCTGGACTGGAAAGGGCCGGTAGAGCAGCATCCGCTGGTGAACTATCTGATGCATGAAGGCGGTTCATTGTCGAACCCAACGGCGGATCACTTCCTGCCGCTGCTTTATGTGCTGGGGGCCTGGGATGGCGAAGAGCCCATCACGATCCCGGTAGACGGTATCGAAATGGGCTCCTTAAGTATGCTGTCGGTGCTAATCGGTTAACGATTATTCGACGAAAACGTGGGGGTAGAAGCGTGACAGATCCTGAGTGATCAACGCTCTGTCCTCACGGATGCCAATCCCAGCCGGTTCGTCGTTAATCAGCCAACTGCCAATCAACATGTAGCTATCACCAAATTTCGGCAGCGGATGGAACTGCTGCACGATCATCCCCTCTTCACCGTACGGCCCTTCCACCTGCTCGATGGTTTTACCGTTCTCAACGATCGAGATGTTTGCGCCTTCGCGGGAGAAGATAGGCTTCACCACGAATTTGTCCATCTCTGGATGATCGTCTTCGGCAAAATAGGCTGGCAGCAGGTTTGGGTGATCCGGGAACATCTCCCACAGCAGCGGCAGCAGCGCTTTGTTAGAGATGATGCTCTTCCAGGCCGGTTCCAGCCAGCGCACGCCAGCATCTTCGAGCTTGGTAGAGAACATCTCGCGCAGCATGTATTCCCACGGATAGAGCTTGAACAGGTTGCTGATGACCTGATCCTGCAGATCGGTAAACTGGCCTTTTTCGCCCAGACCGATCTCATCAATATAGAGGAACTCGGTCGCCACGCCGGCTTCAGCGGCGCAGTCCTGCAGATACTGCACGGTACCGCGATCTTCCACCGTGTCCTGGCAGCAGGTCAGGTGCAGCAGCTGGAAGCCGTGCTGTTCGCGCAGCACGTTGAAGCGCTCGATGATCTTTTCCTGCAGGCTGTTGAACTGATCGCTGCCTTCCGGCAGGTTGCCCGCGTTGATCTGATCTTCAAGCCAGATCCACTGGAAGAAAGCCGCTTCGTACAGTGACGTTGGCGTATCGGCGTTATTTTCCAGCAGCTTCGGTTCACCGGTGCCGTCCCACGCCAGATCGAGACGCGAGTAGAGCGACGGCTGCTGCGTTTGCCATGACTGACGGACGAAGGTCCAGGTGTGCTTTGGAATGCGGAACTTCGCCATCAGTTCATCGCTGGCGATGACGCGCTCAACCACTTTCAGGCACAGCTGGTGCAGTTCAGCGGTAACCTCTTCCAGCTTTTCAACCTGCGCCAGCGTCAGCTTGTAGTAAGCTTCTTCGCTCCAGTACGGCTCGCCGTACATGGTGTGAAAGTTGAAGCCGTACTCTGTCGCTTTTTCACGCCAGTCCGGGCGTTCAGTAATGCTGATTCTTTCCATGTTAATCAGCCACCCATTGAACGGGTGGTGGTGCCCGACGCGCTACGCTGCATGGTGGACTGTTTCGCCACGGACTCACCGAAGCCGCCGCGAGTCACGGTGCTGGTGGTTGCCGGTTTTGGCGCCATGGCGGTTTTCGGTACGTTCATCGAACGGCCTGGCTGCGCTGCACCGTAGTTTTTACCGCCGGCATCAGTGTATTTACCGTAGGCCGGGCTGGATGGGTTCTTCGAGGTGAAGACTGGTTGCTGTTGGTAGCCGCCCATGCCGCCGCTCATCATACGGCCCATCATGTAGCCCGCCATCAGCGGCATCCAGAAGCTGCCGCTGCTTTGCGCCTGCGCCTGGTTTTCACCGCTGGCAGGTGCCATACCGGCCTGAGCTGGTGCCTGCTGGCACTGGCCTTCGCCAAATTCAGCGACGCAGTCTTCACGGCTGGCGTACTTCGGCGCGGTACGTTCGGCTTCTTTCAGCGCGTTATCGAAGGTGGTTTTACACTCGGCGCTTTTGCCCGGATTCGCTGCTGAGCAGTCGTCCGCGTTCTGATACAGGGTGACGGTTTCGTCAGTTTTTTCACAGCCTGCCAGCATGAATACCGCGGTAACGGCTAATGCGACCGGCGTGAGGTGACGCGCGCCCCAGCTTTTACGGAAGGCGGCGTGTTGAATATTGTTCGTCCGTTTCATTGTGTTCTTCCTGGACCCAGTAGAGTGGTATTGCAATAACGCTCAGGATAGTGGATGAGTGGTTGAAAATGAAGCGAAGAAGGGCGTAAAGCGGCGGATCTTTACGTTGCCTTACGTTAGCGCAAGAGAATGAAAAAAGGCTCGCTAAAAGCGAACCCTTTTCAATACGGCGAGAGGCCTTAGCGCAGACGCGCTTTGCTGGTCGCCGGAGAGGTATAGCCGTCTGCTGAAGCGTCCTGCTGCGGATTCTGTGGCGCAACGCTGTCGGTAGAGGTTGCGACGTTTTTACCCAGCGCATTGTTCAGCGCAATCAGATCCTGCTCGTTGAGCGTACCCAGCGCATTTTTGATATTCAGCTGGTTGATCAGGTAGTTATAACGCGCGCTGGAGAGCTGCTGCTTAGCGTTGTACAGCGTGGTGGTTGCATCCAACACGTCAACGATAGTACGCGTACCCACGGAGTAACCCGCTTCCATCGCGTCTAATGAACTCTGCGCAGAAACCACGGCCTGTTTGTAGGCGTTGATGCTGCTAATAGAGGCATTGATGTTGTTGAAGGAAGAACGCACGGTCTGCACGACGGAGCGGTGCGCGCTTTCAAGCTGCTCGCTGGCGCCGACGAAGTTGTACTGCGCCTGTTTCACCTGTGAGTTAACCATCCCGCCCTGGTACAGCGGCAGGGAGAAGCTCAGGCCAATTTTGTTCTGGCCGGCATCGTTGTCGTCGTACTGAGATGAATTACGGGTTTTAGAACCGCTGTAGGAGGTGTTGGACACCCCAGTAGAGGCGTTCAAATCCAGCGTCGGCAGATGGCCGTCCTGCGCCTGGCGAATCTGTTCACGCGCCAGGTCCTGGTTCAGGCGAGCCTGCAACAGGGAGAGGTTACGGTTTTCCGCTTCTTTCAGCAGCGAGTTAACGCCCTGCGGTTTGTCCGTTTTAAAGCTGTCGACGTTCAAAGACGCCAGCTCTGGGTAGTAGTTACCGGTCACCTGACGCAGTGCTTCAACGGCGTTGTCGAGGTTGTTACGCGCGGTCACTTCATTCGCCAGTACGGTATCGTACTGTGAACGGGCGTTCTGCACGTCGGTAATCGCCACGAGGCCCACGTTAAAGCGCTGAGTGGTTTGATCCAACTGGCGGTAAATCGCCTGTTTCTGCGCTTCGGTATAGGAGAGCGAGTCAATTGCGCTCAACACGTTAAAGTACGCCGTGGCGGTATTCAGGATCAGCGTCTGCTGATCGGTTTGATAGGTCACGTCCTGGATGCCTGCCGCTTTTTCCTGCAGGGTCAGAGCACGCCATTTGGACATATCAAACAGGCTTTGCGTTAACGTCAGCGAGCCGCTGGTTGCGTTGGAGTTCACGCCGTTATTGTCGCGGAAGCCATTGGTATAGGTATAATCGGCACCCAAACCTAACTGCGGTAACAGCGGGCTACGCGCTTCGTTGATCTTTTCGAATGCGGCATCGCGGTCTGCTGCGGATTTACGGAGATCTGGGTTACTGGTACGTGCCTGCTGATAGACCTGTAACAGGTTCTCTGCCTGGCTCATTGTACTGAAACCCGTAAGGCTCAGACCAATAAGGATGGGGAGCAATTTCTTCATTTGCATTTGCATTCCTTGTTGTGAAGCTTAGCGCTGATCTAATTCACAGAAAAAATATTCGCCGATTGTACCAGAGTCTGCCACGTTAAAAAGTTGTCGTAATGTGCCATCTGGCGTTAATTTGCACCAATCTACCACAGAGAGAGTGGATCCTAAGACAAACGGATTTTAAATCCACAATTTCACCACAATTACAGCATAGGCAAGGCCATGACAAAATCACGTAACCCAGTGGTTACCCTCTCGAAAAATGATGTAGAAATTATTGCACGAGAAACGGTATATCGCGGTTTTTTTTCGATTGATGTGTACCGTTTCCGCCATCGTCTGTTCAACGGCGAGATGAGCGGCGAAGTCCGGCGCGAAATTTTTGAGCGCGGTCACGCTGCGGTCTTGCTACCCTTTGACCCAGTGCGTGACGAAGTGGTGCTGATTGAGCAAATCCGCATTGCGGCCTATGACACCAGCGAAACCCCTTATCTGCTGGAAATGGTGGCCGGCATGATTGAAGAGGGCGAAAGCGTAGAGGACGTAGCTCGTCGCGAATCGCAGGAAGAGGCCGGGCTTGAACTCGGCCGGGTAAAAGAGTGTCTGAGTTATCTGGCAAGCCCTGGAGGCACCAGCGAGCGCCTGACCATTATGGTCGGTGAAGTGGATGCAACAACGGCCAAAGGTATTCATGGCCTGGCGGATGAACACGAAGATATCCGGGTTCATGTGGTAAGCCGGGAGTACGCTTATCAATGTGTAGAAGAGGGAAAAATTGACAACGCAGCTTCTGTCATCGCTTTGCAATGGCTACAGCTGCATTATCAGGACTTACGAAAAGAGTGGGCCAAATGAAGCGTTATACACCTGACTTCCCAGAAATGATGCGCCTGTGCGAGACCAATTTCGCACAATTACGTCGCTTACTGCCGCGCGTTGATGAAGCCGGCGAAACGGTGAACTATCAGGTGGCCAATGCGCAATATCGGTTAACGATAACGGAATCAACCCGCTACACTACGCTGGTAGCGATTGAGCAGACGCACCCGGCGGTGAGCTACTGGAGCCTGCCGTCGATGAGCGTACGGCTGTATCACGATGCGATGGTGGCTGAAGTGTGTTCAAGTCAGCAGATCTTTCGCTTCAAAGCGCGATATGATTATCCAAATAAAAAGTTGCATCAACGCGACGAAAAGCATCAAATTAATCAGTTTTTAGCTGATTGGCTAAGATACTGTTTAGCACATGGAGCGATGGCGATTCCGGTTTGTACATAGCACCTTTCAAGCTGTATCTGGAACGCTGCCAGCGATGACGCAGCATGAAAGGATGATGTGTATGTTTGCATCGTGAAACCTAAGGACACCATTTGGAAAGCCTTTTAAACCTTCCTCTGGCTGGTGGGGCCAGTGTCAGGGTACTGCAAATCACTGATACTCACCTGTTTGCGGAAAAAGATGAAACGCTGTTAGGCGTGAACACCTGGGCAAGCTATCACGCCGTCTTGCAGGCTATCCATGCCTCGGCGCGTGACGTTGACCTGGTGGTGGCGACGGGCGATTTAGCGCAGGACCATTCATCCGCGGCCTATCAGCACTTTGCTGACGGCATCGCGAGTTTCGCTGCACCCTGCGTTTGGTTGCCGGGAAATCATGACTTCCAGCCATCCATGTACAGCACGCTTCAGGACGCGGGGATCTCCCCGGCCAAGCGGGTACTAGTGGGCGAAAACTGGCAGATCCTCCTGCTGGATAGTCAGGTGTTCGGCGTGCCGCACGGCGAGCTGAGCGAGTTCCAGCTTGAGTGGCTGGAAAAACGGCTGGCGGAAGCGCCGGACCGGCACACGCTGCTGTTGCTGCATCATCATCCGCTGCCGGCGGGATGCAGCTGGCTCGATCAGCACAGCCTGCGTAACGCAGGGGCGCTGGATAATGTGCTGGTACGCTACCCTCGCGTAAAAAACCTGCTTTGTGGTCATATTCATCAGGAACTGGATGTCGACTGGAACGGTCGTCGCATCATGGCCACGCCGTCAACCTGCGTGCAGTTTAAACCACACTGTGCCAACTTCACGCTGGATACCGCTTCCCCTGGATGGCGCTGGCTTGAGCTGCATGACGATGGTTCATTAACCACCGAAGTTTGCCGCCTTGCCGGATGCGAATTCCATCCTGATACCGCATCCGAAGGCTATTGATGTCAACGCTCCTTTATCTACATGGATTCAACAGTTCCCCGCTGTCGGCAAAGGCCACGGCGCTTAAGCAGTGGCTGGCGGAGCACTATCCCGACGTGAATATGCTGATCCCGCAGTTGCCGGCCTATCCGGCGGAAGCGGCGGAGATGCTGGAAGCGCTGGTGCTGAAACACGGCGGTGAACCGCTGGGCATCGTGGGGTCATCGCTGGGCGGCTATTATGCAACCTGGTTGTCCCAATGTTTCATGCTGCCGGCGGTGGTGGTGAACCCGGCGATACGCCCGTTTGAGCTGCTGGTGAATTTCCTGGGGCCGAATGAGAATCCCTACACTGGGCAGCAATATGTGCTAGAGTCACGCCATATTTACGATCTCAAAGTCATGCAAATTGACCCACTGGAGGCACCGGATCTTATCTGGTTGCTTCAGCAGACCGGTGACGAAGTGCTTGATTACCGCCAGGCCGTGAACTATTTCGCCTCCTGCCGACAAACGGTAGAGGAGGGCGGTAATCACGCATTTACCGGCTTTGAAGATCACTTCACACAGATTATCGATTTTCTGGGGTTGCATTAAGCAGCGCCAACTACCTACGAATAGATCATGACGCAATCTTCTTATAACGCTGATGCCATTGAGGTACTCACCGGGCTTGAGCCGGTTCGCCGCCGCCCGGGGATGTACACAGATACCACACGTCCGAACCACCTTGGTCAGGAAGTGATTGATAACAGTGTGGATGAAGCGCTTGCCGGGCACGCCAAGCGTGTTGAGGTTATTCTTCATGCCGATCAATCACTGGAAGTGATCGATGACGGCCGCGGTATGCCCGTCGATATCCACCCGGAAGAAGGCGTTCCGGCCGTTGAGCTGATCCTCTGTCGCCTGCACGCGGGCGGTAAGTTCTCCAACAAAAACTACCAGTTCTCCGGCGGCCTGCACGGCGTGGGGATCTCGGTGGTCAACGCCCTGTCGAAGCGCGTTGAGGTCAACGTTCGTCGCGATGGTCAGGTCTACACCATCGCGTTTGAAAACGGCGACAAGGTTGAAGATCTGCACGTCACTGGTACCTGCGGTAAACGCAATACCGGGACCAGCGTCCACTTCTGGCCAGATGAAAGCTTCTTCGACAGCCCGCGTTTTTCCGTTTCCCGCTTAAGCCACCTGCTGAAAGCGAAAGCGGTACTCTGCCCGGGCGTTGAAATCGTCTTTAAAGACAAAGTGAACGACACCGAACAGACCTGGTGCTACGCCGACGGCCTGAACGACTATCTTTGCGAAGCCGTGAATGGCCTGCCGCTGCTGCCGGAAAAGCCGTTTGTCGGTAACTTCTCTGGCGAAACTGAAGCGGTGGACTGGGCGCTGCTATGGCTGCCGGAAGGCGGCGAGCTGCTGACCGAAAGCTACGTCAACCTGATCCCGACCATGCAGGGCGGGACGCACGTTAACGGCCTGCGTCAGGGCCTGCTCGACGCGATGCGCGAGTTCTGCGAATACCGCAACATTCTGCCGCGCGGCGTGAAGCTGTCGGCGGAAGATATCTGGGATCGCTGCGCCTACGTGCTGTCGGTGAAGATGCAGGACCCACAGTTCGCCGGGCAGACGAAAGAACGTCTCTCTTCCCGTCAGTGCGCGGCGTTTGTCTCCGGCGTGGTGAAAGATGCCTTCAGCCTGTGGCTGAACCAGAACGTCCAGGCGGCTGAGCTGCTGGCCGAAATGGCTATCTCCAGCGCCCAGCGCCGTCTGCGCGCGGCGAAAAAAGTGGTGCGTAAAAAGCTCACCAGCGGCCCGGCGCTGCCGGGTAAACTGGCTGACTGTACCGCGCAGGATCTGGCTCGCACCGAACTGTTCCTCGTCGAAGGTGACTCCGCAGGCGGTTCTGCCAAGCAGGCGCGCGATCGTGAATATCAGGCGATCATGCCGCTCAAAGGTAAGATCCTCAACACCTGGGAAGTCTCTTCTGATGAAGTGCTGGCCTCGCAGGAAGTGCACGATATTTCCGTGGCGATCGGTATCGATCCGGACAGTTCGGATCTCAGCCAGCTGCGCTACGGCAAGATCTGTATCCTCGCGGATGCGGACTCCGATGGTCTGCACATCGCGACGCTGCTGTGCGCGCTGTTTGTGAAGCACTTCCGCGCGCTGGTGAAAGAAGGCCACGTCTACGTGGCGCTGCCGCCGCTGTACCGCATTGATCTGGGCAAAGAGGTTTACTATGCCCTGACCGAAGAGGAAAAAGCGGGCGTGCTGGAGCAGCTTAAGCGCAAGAAAGGCAAGCCGAACGTACAGCGCTTTAAAGGTCTGGGTGAAATGAACCCGATGCAGCTGCGCGAAACTACGCTTGATCCGAACACTCGCCGCCTGGTGCAGCTGTACATCACCGATGAAGATGAACAGCAGACTGATGCTACCATGGACATGCTGCTGGCCAAGAAGCGTTCTGAAGACCGCCGTAACTGGCTGCAGGAGAAAGGCGACATGGCGGAGCTGGAAGCCTGATAAATTGCCGGAGGCGCTTCGCTTGCCCGGCCTACGATTGAAAAGGAGACGCTTGCGTCTCCTTTTTTATTGTGCACAGAAAACCCCCAGCTAGGCTGGGGGTTCCGGAAAGCTTTCAGCTTTAAGCCAGTTATTAAAACCCCTTTTGATTTGTTAAAACACCT